>JAOADA010000001.1:0-22094 GCA_026417555.1 Brevinematales bacterium | reverse complement strand
GCAAAACACTTCACCACAGTATGGTTTTCTCCCTCAGCCAGAGTTTTCCCTCTCAAGGATATTCCTTCTTCAAGACTTTTGACGAGCAAGGTATACCTTTCTTTTTTCCCTGAGAGAAAATAGTATTAACCTCTCTCACACGTTTTTTCCAACGTTTTGAGAGAAAGAAAGAATATGTTTTTTTAAGCCCCTTCCACAAAGTCTTCTCACGGCTTGACCTTTCCACATATGAGATTTTATTCCTCTGACCAGGCAATTTTTGCTTTCATTGACTCCCATTCCAAAAGAAAAAGGCTCCCTCTCAGGAGCCCTGATAAATTTCTGCTTTTCTCTACCAAAATCCTAAAGGAAAATCCAAAAATATCGATACTTTTATTGTCAAAAAGAGAATAAAAATTCAGGGACCCCGCATAGCCCATTGTTTTGTTTCTCTTATGTTGTCACCGAAGAGTTAGCGGATATCTGCCTATCCCTAACCCAAGAGCCTCAGCACCAGCTGAGGCTTTAAATTTGCCTGGGCCAACATGGACACGTTAGACTGGGCAAGAATCTGATTTTTCACAAAATCGCTCATCTGCTCAGCCATATTGGTATCGCGAATACGAGACTCGGCCGCCTGCGTATTCTCGTATGCCACATACAACCCTTTATAGAGTTTCTCAAACCGGTTCTGATAAGACCCAAGATCCGTCCTTTGTTTGATCACCTTCTCTAAGGCCTTGTCAATTACCCCAATGGCACGGTTGGCTGTATCCATGGTGCTGGCACTCACGACCTTTTGACCATCTTGCGTCATCAGTCCAAGAGCCACAGCCCCCATGTCTCCCACAAAAACCTGCACCCGCTGATCCATATTGGGACCAATATGGAACCAGAGGCCTGCTGTACTATCTGTAGGACCACTGGTGTTAGCACCAGTTGGCTGAGCGAAACGCCCCGTGAGGATGTTCATGCCATTGAATTGGGCATGTTTGGCAATACGATCAATCTCATCAACAAGCTGGGACATCTCCACATTGATAAGCATGCGATCCTGATCACTGTAGATCCCATTTCCAGCCTGTACAGAGAGCTCTCTCATACGCTGAAGAATCATAGTAGTTTCATCAAGATACCCTTCCGTTGTCTGAAGGAAAGAAATAGCATCCTCCGTGTTTCGCATAGCCTGATGCAACCCAGAAATCTGTGCTCGCATCTTTTCAGACACGGCAAGCCCAGAGGCATCATCCCCTGCCTTGTTAATCCGAAGACCAGAGGAGAGTTTCTCAATGTTGCCATTGAGAGTAAGATCCGTGATCTTCAGCTGACGGTTTGAGAAAATGGAACTGATATTATGGTTAACAATCATACCTCCCTCCTTGTTTCGTTGTGAGGTTATACCATCCTTGTAGGATGCTATGGGGGTCCCTGAGTACTGCACGCCACAAGACATGCAGCATGGGAGGGGTATGATCGTTGTTTCCTAAGCACTATATCCTATCAAAACACCCAGGAAGGTGGTTTCTCCACCTTCCTGATTGGCTGCCTATCATTTTTATCCCCCTGTGGGGAAACACTCACCGGGAGGCTTCTCCCTCAGGGATGTTTTCCCCAAGAGCCCCGGTTATCTCAGAAGCTGCAAAACAAGTTGCGGCTTCTGGTTTGCCTGAGCAAGCATCGCTGTTGCCGATTGGACAAGGATCTGGTTCTTCACAAAATCACTCATCTCCTCTGCCATATCGGTATCACGGATACGAGATTCTGCGGCTTGCAAGTTCTCGTAGCCAATCAAAAGGCCTTTGGAGAGATGTTGCAAGCGATTCTGATATGCCCCAAGATCAGCGCGCTGTTTGTTCACCTTTTCAAGGGCCTTATCCACAATACCAATGGCCATATTTGCCTTTTCTGGAGTAGAGATACTGAGAGGATCTCGACTCGACACATCTCGGACGCCAAGGGCAGCCGCCGTCATTGTCCCAATGTAACTGCGGATTCTCTGATCCATATTGGGACCAATGTGGAACCACATGCTTGCAGCCGGATTATTGCCTGCTACATCATAGGCAAAACGACCAGTAAGCATGTTAAGACCATTGAATTGGGCGTGAGAAGCAATACGGTCTACCTCAGCAATCATCTGAGATACTTCCACCTGTATCTGCATTCGATCTTCGGTACTGTAAATACCGTTGGCAGCCTGAACGGCCAGTTCTCGGATCCGCTGCAGAATCTGGGTGGTTTCTTCCAGATACCCTTCGGTAGTCTGGATAAAAGAGATGGCATCCTGGACGTTCTTTTCAGCCCGTCGGATACCGTTGATCTGGGCTCGCATCTTTTCAGACACGGCCAGACCAGAAGCATCGTCACCAGCGCGGTTAATCCGCATACCAGAAGACAATTTCTCGATGTTCTTGTCGGCGGCAAGATTATCCAGCCTCAAAGAACGCTGCGAGAAAATGGAACTGATGTTGTGGTTGACAATCATAGTATCCTCCTTGATCTATGATCCTCCCACATCCTTGTGGGATTTTTTCGTATGAAAACCTCAAGGCTTTCGCCTCTCGGCCGATAATCCTAATAGGGTGCCTCTCTTCACGAGAGCCTCTTCGGGTATATCACGGAATTTACCTACTCTTCTTATCGGGAGATTTCCCAAAAAACTTGAGGTTTTTTCTCCATTTTTTCCAAGATCGTTAAAAACAAAAGGAGTGCTTCGAGAAACAAAAGTGTGCTGGTAAGTTTTTCCTCACCCTACTAGCATCCCAAAAAGAGAAAACATTCTCACCCCACACTCCATTGAGAGGTTTTTCCAAAAAAGTCAATAACCCCGCAAAAAATCCATACCCCCATTTGCCGACAGAGAGAAAATAGATTATATTTTTTTTATAACAAACAAAAGGAGAATTCCATGCTTGATTTTCATATTTCCCAACCAGCCACAGATACACACTCTGACATCTATGACGTGATCATCATCGGCTCTGGTCCAGCAGGAATGACAGCTGCCATTTATACGGGAAGATCCCTTCTCAAAACCCTCATCCTTGAAAAAATCGGTTCAGGGGGACAAGCTGCCCTCACAGAACTCATAGAAAATTATCCCGGTTTTCCCCATGGTATCAATGGTTATGAACTCTCCCAACGGATGGAAGAACACGCAAAAAATTTTGGGACTTCATTCGAGTATGCAGATGTCCAAAAAGTTTATCAGGATACAGATGGCATCTTCCATGTTGCTACAGAATCTCGTGAATTTCTCTCAAAGACTGTCATCGTAGCCACAGGAGCAAGCCCAAAGAAATTGGGCATCCCTGGGGAAGACAAATTCATAGGAAGAGGCATATCCTTCTGTGCCACCTGTGATGCCTCTTTCTACAAAGGCAAAGTAGTGGCTGTTATTGGAGGTGGAGACTCTGCCGTGGAAGAGGGCATGTACCTCACAAAGTTTGCCACGAAGGTGTATCTTATCCACAGAAGAGACCAGCTCAGAGCGACAAAGATTGTCCAACAAAGGGCATTCCAAACTCCTGGTATGGAATTCATCTGGAACACCATTGTCGAAGAGGTCCGAGGCAACAATACTCTCGAGGCCCTCAAACTGAAAAACGTCCGCACAGGAGAAACATCCTGGCTTGAGGTGAATGGAATGTTTCTCTATATTGGCCTTTCTCCCAATACCTCTTTCCTTGAGGGAGTAACACGGGATGAACAGGGGTACATCCTTACTGATGAGATGATGCGTACCAATATTCCGGGTCTTTTTGCCGCAGGAGATTGCCGAAAAACCCCTCTGCGACAAGTTGTAACTGCCGCTTCTGACGGGGCAATAGCTGCCTATGCAGTAGAAAAGTATCTCGAAGAGAGATAGACTTTCTTTTCTGTGTGAGAGTATCGTTTGCTCTTGTCTTGATTCACAGAAAAAGATCTCGCATCTTTGAGCAAAAAGGAAATTCTTGTCTTTGAAGCAAAAAAGAAAATTTTCCCAATTCACCCCATTACCTTTATACACATTTTTTCTTTTTATATGCTCTTTTCTTCTTGCGTTTAAATAAAAATATAGACAAAAAACAAAAAAATATGTATACTATATATCATATTTCATTATTGGAGGAATATTATGGCAGAGAAGAAAAAGAGTATTACCAGACTCATTCTATACAACAAGGCATTAACGCGTCTCAAACAGCTTGGATTTCACAAGGTCTTCTCAGATAATCTTGCTGATGCCACAGGTATCAATCCTGCCCAAATACGCAAGGATTTCTCCCTTTTTAACATTTCAGGAAGCAAAAAAGGGGGATACCTCATTGAAGAGATTCTCCCAAAAATCCAAGAAATTCTCTCCAAAGATAAGCCGCAAGAGGTTATTATTATCGGTGCAGGAAATCTCGGTATGGCTCTTTTACGGTACCGGGGATTTGAGAAAGAAGGGATCCATATCAAGGCAGCGTTTGATATCCTTCAGGAAAAAATCGTGAAAAATCCCGGTCTTCCCCTCTATCCAATGAGTGAGTTAGAAAACTTTGTCAAACAGCATCACATCAAAGTCGCCATCTTAGCCGTTCCCGAACATGCTGCCCAGGGGGTATTAGACCAACTTGTCAATGCAGGGATTGTAGGGATCCTGAATTTTGCCCCTGTGAGGCTTCGCCCAACAAAAAACTGTTATATCAATAATGTCAATCTGGAAAACGAGCTAGAAAAGGTGATCTATTTTGCCCGAGTCCTTGAACAGGGAACCATCGAGGGAATTGAACTTGAGGAAAACCACAGTTGTGAGTAAGTCTTGCATATATTGTTTCAAGATCTGCAACAAAAGTATACTCGCCATTAAAGGTGGGGGTCCGGTACCATCCCACAACAAGGCACGGAATGCCTAACGCTTTGGCGGCAAGATAGTCCACTTCAGAGTCGCCAATCATTATCGCCTCATCAGGAGAGGCTCCTATTTTTTGTAAAGCAAATCTCAAACTCTCAGGGTGAGGTTTGGGATTTTCAACATCGTTTCCTGTAACAGCTGTCGAAAAGTATCCTGTAATCCCCAACTTTCTCAAAGAGATGGCCAAACTTCGTCTCCCTTTTCCAGTGACAATCGCATGAACATATCCCTCTTCTGCTAGGCAACGAAGAAGAACACTCATGCGTCGATGATAAATAGCAAAGGAGTCATGATACCTCTCGTAAAGATCATGATACATCTCTATAGCTTTCTCTTTCTGAGAAGAGGAGAGAAAATTTCTCTTGATGAGCTCATCCTCAGGTGGCCCAAACATACAACTTATCTCTCTATCTGACAACCACCGTTCATCCCTATAGAGAAAGCTTTGCTTCAAAGCAAAAAACACAAGTGGTAGTGTATCCACAAGCGTCCCATCAAAATCCCAGAGAAGAACCCTTCGAGAAAAGGCACAGGTACTTTTCATACACTTAGAGTATAAAGCGTATTTCTTTCTTTTGCAAACTCAAAAGATGCCTCTCTAAGACATGCTTCTTAAAAGCTCTGTTTAAGAGCCGAACTTTCTCTAAGCCCTCATCTCAGGACACCCAGTTTTTTTGATTTTTTGAAAAAAAGATGGTATAATAAAGAAAGTGAGAGAAAGGAAGACAAAAAGAGATGAAACACCTTCGCCGTATATTCCAATTTTTTCTTGTTGTCGTGGTTGATCTTACAGCGTATTTTAGTGCTTTAGCCATAGCGGTGTTTTTGAGACAACATATCGCCGGGCTTTTCTTTTCACATCTCCCCTCGTTCAATTTTCAGTACACATACTTTGCCTCTATTGTCTGGTTGCCCCTTGCCTTTCTTTTAAGTATTGGTTTTTTTAAACTCTATTATCGGCACTTTTCTTTCTGGGAAGAAACCGAAAAACTCGTCAAAGCCCTCTCTTTAGGGCTGGTCATTGTCTTTTTTGTTATCAGTATACGGAAACTCCATGCTGACTTCTCACGTCTCACCCTCTTTTTTCTGTGGGCAACCTCTCTTGTTCTTTTTCCTTTTTTTCGGTATCTTTTCAAAAGGTTTGCCTATGCTCTGGGATGGTGGGGAGAAGACGTGCTAATCTTGGGAGAGGAAAAACTAGCTCTTGATCTTGCCTCAAAACTCGTGAGAGATCCGTTTCTGGGGTATCGTCCCGTAGCCATCCTTTCTTACACACAAGGCAAACGCAAGAAATCTCCTGCTTCCCATCCTTTTCCGGTGTATTATGAAAATGATATCAGCGGTTTTATCAGAAAGCTTGGGATTGACACTGTCTTTATCATCACTGAACAATTCAACGAAGAGAACCTCTCTACTCTTGCCAGTGAAGCCTACAGTAGTGCACGGCATATTGTGCTTTTCCCTCTGGATTACCCTCTCATGCTCTTCAACGCGGAAACCCACTATCTTCTCAAAGAGCGTTCCTATCTCATCTATGCCAAAAACAACCTCAACACGTGGTACAACCTTGCCATCAAAAGAACCATTGATATTGTCGGGGCTTTGACAGGGCTTATTCTTCTCTCTCCCCTTCTTGCCGTGGTGGCCTTTCTTATCAAACTCTCCTCTCCCGGCAAGGTTATTTATCGTCAACAAAGGATAGGAAAAAATGGCAAACCCTTCTTTCTTTACAAATTCCGCAGTATGTATCCCGACGCTGAGGAGAGGCTCAGAGAAATCCTCGCCAATGATCCCCAAGCCAGAGAAGAATGGGAAACCAAGCGAAAGCTCTCTCGAGACCCACGTATCACCCCCATCGGCAATTTCATCCGAAAAACCAGTATTGATGAACTCCCACAACTTTGGAACATCCTCAAAGGAGACCTCAGTATTGTAGGACCAAGGCCTGTTTCTGCAGAGGAGATTGAAAAATTCTACAAAGAGTACAAGGTCTACTACTTTTCTGTGAGCCCTGGTCTCACTGGACTGTGGCAGGTTTCTGGGAGATCCAATACAGATTATGCCTACCGTGTCCAGACAGATGTGTGGTATGTGGAAAACTGGTCTCTCTGGTTAGACATTGTGATTATCCTGAAAACCTTCGAGGTGCTTCTCAAACGAGAAGGCGCCTACTAACGAGACATCTTTTGAAGAATTTCATAGAGGGGACTTTGAGAAAAGTCAGAGAGAGAAATATCTCCCCGCGTGAGAAGAACGCCTGCTTTTTTACTCATCCCTGGAATATACTGGATTTCATGATAAGTGAGGTGTTTCGGATCAAAGGGGTACACGAGTCCGATCAGTGATCTCTCTCTATACCCTATGACAAAAACATCAAGACAGGTCCGAAGGGGATAAAGCCGGGGAATAATAACGGTGATAGGATAACTCCCCAAAGGACGAGCAAGACTCCACTCTCCTCTTTGGCCATCCACAATCACCCCACGCAGCACTGTTCCCAGGGGAAAAACCTTCTTTAGCATAGGGTTATCAATTTCCTCGCGGATTTTCTCCTTATAACGCCGAAAAGCAGCTTCCGTCTTGACATCATGGCGAAGAGAAGTATCAGCAAGAGGGGTACCAGGGGTCCTTTTGAGTTGGCGTATATTGATCCGCCGAAGAAGAAGTCCCTTCTCCAAGACTGTCTTCAAAAATTCATAGTTAAGCCTAAAGGTTTCTCGACTCTCCCCCATCAGGCCATGGATCAGGTTTATCCCTGGAAGAAGATGGGGAATTCCTTCCGATCGTTTTCCACCAATGGCATTCACCAACTCAATGGCAATCATCACCTGCTCAGGGGTTGCCTTGAGATGGTTGTGTTCTATCACATAAGGATCAGCCGACTCCATGCCAAATGCTGCCACATCCCCTGGGGTGTGGTATTCCACAATGGCTTCAAGAATCTTTGCCGATTCTTCAGGAAAACGAGCAAGGGTTCCTGGGTTCATATTATCAAGATGAAGGGTCTTGAGGTCCGGGGCTGCTTCACGGATACCGGCATAGAGGGCTCTCACCCTTTCCGGTACAGGACGAAAAAAACCATCCCGCTCTTCCTCCATATCCGGGTGGAAACTCAGGATATCTGCCTGTTTTCCAAGTCGGAAATGCCGACACCCCACTTCAAAGAGACGCTTCACCTCTGCAACAATAGATTCTCTCGGACGAAATTCCACTGGATACAGTCCCTCGAGACAGAAACTGCAATGTACACGACGGGGACATCCACGAGCAGTTTCGAGCTCTATCATCACATGAGGAAACCAGGGATGCTGAAGCACCACCTCTGCCCCAGAGACAGCAAAGATATGCCACTCCTCCTCTGTTCTCCGTCGCATCCTTGGAGAAATACCACAAGCCATATCCGCAACATAGGCTTCTATATCCTTCTCAACAATGAAAAGGTTGGAGAAGGAAATACGCGTTTTTTCCAAACTCTGGGGACCACCCCACACCACAGGAAGCTTTTTGTAATAAAGGGCAATAGCCTCTACCTCCCGAACGGTTATAGGTGCACCACCCAAGTATTTCCCGGGGACAGGATTGCCAGAAACCAGAATCACAACGTCAGCCTCAGGCCAAACGTCACTTTCGCGAAGCTGATCAATCGTCCGATAGAGAAGGGTATGCTGCCCTTGAGAGAGAATTGCCCCGGCCACATATCTCACATAAGGTGAGATGTATGGCGGCACTCCAAGCGCTGTCGGCTCATCCACATACCCATCAATGAGAAGAAAACGCACCTAAAGCCCCAAATTGAGATTAATAGAGTTTTTTCCCCCATCGAGATTCCAATTTTCTGGAGTACCGCTCCCCCCAAAATCAAACTCATAGGGAACCTTGTTAGTAAGAATCTCCATCTCTTTGCTCTGCCGCTCATAGGAATCAGAGGTATGCTTATCACACGTTCGGGAGGGTACCGTACTCCGGAGAAATACCTCTTCTATCACATCAGGACAATACACGGTAGGAAGAAGACCTGTCTCTGCACAGACCCCAACCCTTACCACATCGCCAGTTGGCATAAAATTGGGGGGTGGATTCATTTTCGATACATCCCGCATATAATTCATCCAAATCGGAGCGGCTACTACCGCAGCTGCGCGGTGTCTTCCCAACGCCTTCCTATAATCATCGAACCCCACCCACACTACAGTAGAAAGGTTCTTTGTAAAACCAGCAAACCAGGCATCTTTCCAGTTGGGGGTAGTCCCCGTTTTCCCTCCAGCAGGATAATTGAAACCAGCAGCTGTGGCTGCCCCTGCTCCTGTCCCGCGATAAAGAACCGTTGACAAAAGATCCTGCATAATATAGGCTGCCCCTTCTGAGAGTATTTGTTGACGATTGCTTTTGTTGAGATCTCTTTCTCCCTCAAAATCGGCCACTACACGACCATACCTATCTTTGACTTGACGAATAGCCAAGGGTCTCACCCATTCCCCATTATTGGCAATGGTTGCAAAGGCTTGAGCAACCTGAAAAGGAGTAAAAGTCCCCACCCCAAGAGCAAAAGCAAGTGAGGGCATCACATTTTTCTTGACATCATCCACCGTAGTTCCCAGCATCCCTGCAATCATCGTTGCTGTCGCATCATATCCCACTGTTTGCATCATCTTTTGCCATATCTGAATTGCAACAAGGTTCACCGAATACTGCAAGGCTGTTCTCACCCGAATCTCTCCACGAAAGGTTCCCTCATAGTTCCTTGGAATCCAAGGATTTCCCGCCCCATCCTGAAACACCTTTGGAGCATCATCAAACACACTCGCCGGCGTGATAAGCTTCTTCTCTATAGCCACCGCATAATACACAGGCTTGAAAAGCGACCCCATCTGTCTCCGCGCTTGTATTGCTCGATTGAACTGATTGTAAGAAGAAAAATCCTTTCCCCCCACCATGGCTTCTATATATCCTGTGGCTGGATTAATCGAAATAAGGGCTCCCTCAACCTGATCCTGTCTTGCCGTTTGGATGCGATTGGGATTGAGTCTATCTCGAAGCACAAGATTGACCTTTTCCGTTCCTAGTCCATACGAAAGGAGATACAGGGCATCTTCATAATCTCGTATGGCTTCATCAAGACTATCCTGGATCTTACTAAACCCTACATAGACCTGGGGTATCCCAAGATAAAGCCCTAATGCATCTACAATATCAGCATAGTTTTCCTGAAGAATCCGTCTCATACCCCGGTTATACGCATCATAGATGACTTGTTCATTGGAAACTGCCGCTTTTACATATTTTTCTGCCAGCACCTGCTTGTCTAAATCAAGGGTGGTATACACACTATACCCCGCTGTATAAAGCCTGTCTTTACCAAAACGCTCCTCAAGGATCTGGCGGATATACTCAACGAAGTAGGGGGCATACGACTGGCTTGTTCTCTGGACAATCACCGACTCAGCCTTGACATAGGCATGCAGATTGTCCCAGAAATCCTCATAGGCTTCTTCTGCCTGAGCACGGGTGATATATTTCAGAGACACCATGGCATCAAGCACCTGCTTATGGCGCTTTTTTGCCCTTTCTGGATAGAGAAGAAGTGAATATCCCTCTGGCATCTGAACCATCCCGGCAAGCATGGCCGATTCGGCAAGGGTGAGATCCTTGGCATGCTTCCCAAAATAGAATTGGGCTGCAGCCTCTATTCCATAACACCCATGGCCAAGATAAACCTGGTTAAAATACATCTCAAGAATTTCTTCTTTGGAATACTTTTTCTCAATTTGCATGGCATACCAGAGTTCCACAATCTTGCGAAAGATGCTCCTCTCCCCCGACGTGTAGAGACGCTTGGCAAGCTGTTGGGTGAGGGTAGATCCTCCTCTTGCTCTCTTTCCAAATAAAGGATCAATAAGAGCCCCCCGAATCATTGCAAAAATGTTAAACCCTCGGTGTTGAAAAAACTTGTTGTCCTCGATAGCCACAATGGCCTGGATCAAACTCTGGGGCATATCTTTATATGAGATAATCTCTCTCTTCTCCCTATAAAACTCTGCAACAAGCCTTCCCTTCACATCATACACCTTTGTCGGTACCGCATACGTAGAGTATGATTCCAGGGGCTTGATATCTGAAAGCTCACGAAACGTAATGGTAATTTGGGCGATAACAATCCCAGCCATAATACCCATCATTACCAAAAGAGTATAAAAAATGATCTCTAATCTCCGTAAAGGCAAACGTTTGCGAATCTCGTGGAGATGCTTTTTTAGACTCATAGAGAAAACTCTCCTTTTTTAAAGATAGCCTACAAAAACACCTATATTGTAAAGCACAAAAGAAAAACTCGCAATTCCCGGAAAAAAAGAAATTCCCCATCTTCTGCACAACGAAAAACTCCTTTTTCTTCGAAAAATAGTGTACAACAAGGGCCACAGTCGATGCCCCAAAGGTCTTCTTCTTTCATGGAAAACGCTTCACCCAATGGCAGAAAAAGCAAAAGACCTCTCTTTTTTGAACAAAGGAGAGAGGACCCTCCTCAAGAAGAACCAAAAAACCTCTTGTGTCATGAGAGAAAAAAGAAACCTCTTTATCTCACAAGAATTAGGTATCATAGACTCACTTTCCCTCGAAAGCCACGAACCCTATAATACGCCTGAGCCCCATTGTGGTAAACAAACACCCTTCCATACCGAAATTCCCCAAAAAGAGCCCCTCCCCTTTCCCGAACTTCTAGGGGCGTCTTGAGCCAAGAGGATGTTTTGGTATCGAAAGGACCAAAGGTCTGAAGATAGCGATAGTCTTCTTCTGTGAGAAGCTCTATTCCCATACTTTTGGCCATATCACAGGCATTTCCCTCTGGTTTACTTTCTTTTCTGGACTCCCACCCCTCTCTGTCATAGCAAAGATTTCTTCTCCCCACTGGTGTTTCGAGAGAACAATCGCACACCATATAGGTATCCTCTTTTTCATCATACCGTATCACATCCGGCTCTCCCCCTGTCCGTTCCATCTCAAACAAAGCAAAAAGGACAGACTCATTGCTTTCAAGCCTTTTCTGGACAGAGATCCAGGCAATGTTTGGATGCCGTTTTGGGTTCTCTTCAAACCGCTTCCTCAAAATCCTCACAAGCTCTTCTCTTTGAGAAAGAGAGATCTCCATTGTCTCCCCCTCTTATAAAGTAGTTAATTTCGACACATCAGTCCGTACCTCAAAAACGAAAAACGGTGTTGTCTCATAGTGCATACTTCCCCCAAGTTCTCTCACAAAATCTTGAGAGACTGCCAAATCCTCGTCAGTTAGATTCAAAGCATCCGAAAACTCCACCCGAAGAAACAGGACCCCGTTCTTTCTCACGGTGAGCTTCACCCTCCCCTCGTTTTTACAACATCGCCATACATGAAAAAGCACCTCTTGCACCACAAAAAGCAACGCGAGTAACGACTGGCTATTCACCTCCACAGAGTCAACACTCGATTCTACCTCTCGCCCGATCTCGTCATGGAAATGACGAAGAAACTCAAGCAAGGGTGGTTTCACATCATACAATCGTAACTTCAGATCCTGCATGGTATAGTTCTGGACAATAGTCAGTAAATCAACCCCACAAGTGAGTTTCACAAGAAGTTCCTGGCTGGTATACCGTTCCACTACCCCTCCATGCAACCGAACAAACGAGCGCATCAGTTGTAAGGTATTCCGTACCCTATGCTCAAGCTCCATAAAAAGAAGATCCTTCTCCTTCATGGTAAGCAAAAGCTGATTCTGCCGGTAACGAGCCTCTTTTTCAGCGCTTTGCTGCTCAGAATAATCTACAAACGTCACCAAAAATTTCTTGCCCAGGCGATGGATATCCACTCGACAAGGGTGATGATTGCCCTCAGCATCACGAAAGAGAAAATGCTCCAACACAACATAAGGATTTGGCTTATTCCCCGTCACAATGGTCTCCCATTTTTCCCAGAGAAGTTTTTTATCACTTTCTTGCGCCGGGGCTGTCTGGTAAAAGGTATAGAAATTTTTGATTTCTTCTTTTTTCCTTCCAAAGATCTCTTCAAACGTGCTATTTACATAGGAGACCGTGCCATCAATCTCCACCATCATTGTCCCCAAAGGAAGCCTCGCAAGAACTACAGGAAGTACCTCTGCCATCTCTGAGAGTTCTTGATACAACTCTCTCTCCCGTCTCTCATATTCTTTCTCTCTTCGGTACACCCTTCCTACCACAATGACGCTTCCCATCACTATCCCCACGAAAGCAATCCCTATCACCCAGTTTACCCAAAAAGGAAAAGAGCGGGGAAGAAACTTCTCCCCAAGAACTACCCATCTTCGAATAATCTCATACTTCCGAGAAGAAGGAAATCCCCGTTGAAATTTCTCAAGAATACCTACAAGAATTGGCCAATCAGACCGTACCCCAAACCCGCTGATGTTATTAGGTTCAAAGGTTTGGTCTATCCGCAGGGTGTAGAAACCCCCCTCGACAATATAATGACTTGCCGTAGCAAGATCCGCAAGAAAATAATCAATCTCTCCCCTCGTAAGGGCACGAAATCCATCACCCAGCGTAGAATAGAGAATGGGAGTAAAAAACGGATAGTTTGTTCTGAGAATATCTACCATGCCATACCCTCGTACCATTCCTGTCTTCAATCTGAGAATACTCTCAAATGGGACTCCTACCGGCATACTCTTGCGCGTCACCACCACATTGGGAATCTCAAGATACGGAGAAGGAAACGTGGCATAGACACGCCTCGAGGGAGTATCAATAGCACAGTTAATCATATCAACCTCACGATTACTGAGTGCGTGAAGCACTTGAGACCAATTGCTATAGCGATAGATCTCTACCCTAATCCCTGACCAACGAGAAAATTCTCTCACCATGTCCGCCCCAATTCCCTGATACCTCCCCCACTGATCAAAAAATTCAAACGGGGCAAAGTCTGGATCAGGGGCAAGCCGAATCACCGGATGAGCAGCTATCCATGCCTTTTCCTCTTCGGTGAGAGTTCCTGTTTGACAAGAAACAACAAATAACCATATCCCCAGAACAAATCCCACCCCTCGTCTCATACACCCTCCTTACTAAGAGCGAAGCCACTCCTCAAGATCACGTGAGGTTGCTTTTTGACGTTTCACAAACTCGTAGCTATACTTCGCCAAAAGATGCACCTCAATATTCACCTTATCCCCTTCGTGCTTTGTCACAAGCGTCGTATGAGCCAACGTTTGAGGAATAACTGCCACAGAAAAACACCCTCGATCACTATCAAAAAGAGTGAGACTGATCCCATCGACGGCTATAGAGTCTTTCTCCACCAAATAACAAGCCAGTTCAGAAGGCACCTCAAAACGATACAGGGCTGATTCCCCCTTTCTCTTGAGAGAAACAAGTTTGCCCACTCCATCTACATGACCTGTAACCAAATGCCCATCTAGAAAACTCGTCGGTGTGACAGGAAGTTCAAGGTTGAGTTTCTGTCCTACCCGTGCCTCTCCAAGAGTAGTACGCGCAAGAGTTTCAAAACTCGAATAGACCTGAAACTGTTTTGATTCTTTTTTTTCCACCGTATGGCAACTTCCATCAAGGGCAACACTGGTGATCCCCTCCTCAAGCCTCTCGATAATCTCTTTGGGGGCCTCAATCACAAAACGCTTACCGCCACTAACATGCTGTACGTCAATAATCTCACCCTGATAGCGAATGATACCCGTAAACATCAGTTCACCCACCTCACTTTGGTTTTTGCCATAGCTATACTCTCCACTTCTGTACAAAAGTTGTCCATCACCTCACGGGCAAACACCTGAGGATCAATGTTCATCTCCTCAAGGCACGCAATAGGAAGAGGGGCGCCGGTTTTTTTGATATTGAGGGCAGTGTGAACAAGTCCAGAAACAGGGCTCACCGTCGCAATTGAGACCGAGAGCTTTCTTCCCTCATAAAAAAGATCATCCCCCTCCCTTCTCAATTTCATAGGGGGAACATACCCTACCAAATGCTCAAACAGAAGCAAGACAAAAAACCGTTGTACCCACACCATCATCCCAAGTCCAACCTCAAACATCTCAATCAAAAAATGAAGCATCTCATCAGAAGCAATAGGAGCAACTTGTCTCACGTCCTCGATATCTACCATCTCCGTTATCTGGACATGCGCCGGACCTCGAAATCCTACAATCACATCCCCCATCACCCCATAATGACGATAGGCAAAATGAGAGGAGAGTTGACGCCCATCATAGGTAATTCGCTCCTCTATCCAGAGATTTTTCATACACGAAATCCCCCTCGAAAGTGTTCCCGGACAAACCATTCTCTATCCTCACCTACAGCACGCTTGAGCCTTTGACAAGATTCACACACTCCACACATGCGTTGCCCCCCATGATAACAACTCCAAACAAGATCAAGGGGAGCCCCGATATGTTTTCCCATACGGTATATCTCTCTTTTGTCCAAGGCAAGGGTATAACAGGCCAGTTTCACTTTTTCACGGGTAGAATAGCGAAGAGCCAGGTTGACACAGTCAAGATAATCAGAGGAATTGTCCGGAAAGGTGGTTGCTTCTTCTTTGTTAAACCCCACCACAACACAGGATGCCCCACAATTCTCAGCTATGCCAGCTGCTACCTCTATGAGGATACCATTGCGATTTGGTACCCACACAGAAGAGGCTGTCTTCATGGTAGCGTCTTTATTATCAAGTTCTTCAGGTCGAAGGGTAGGAATCCCTCCCCTCGTCAAAGCACTTGAAAATCGTCTCATGAAATCAAGGCGAATCTCTTGAAAAGAAACATCATACCGCTTCGCTATCCTCTTCACCGCTTCCCGTTCCCTTTTGACAGCTTCCTGCCCATAATCAAAGAAAAGCACACCGACAACTCCCATCTCATCCCAGGCCTTCTTAAAATTCACGACTGAATCCAGCCCACCCGAAAGAAGTACAAGAGCATTCATGAAAATCGCCTCCTTGCATTTTTCTTCTCATATCCTACCACCAAACACCCAAAAAGTCAAACTTCCGATACCCCTTTTTCTGATCACCATGAGGTCTCTCAGAAGTACGAGGAATCTCTTGTCGCTTCAGGGTTTTTCAAAAACTATCCAGGGAGGAGTATCCTCTCCAAAAACAAACCATCCCCCAGATGAAAACACCTCCTGCCGTTTCTCTCCTCTTTCATCGAGAAGATAGGCACGAAATCCTGGGAGATATACTCGCCACGCTGGTTGAAAAAGAACATAAGGGGCCCTCCCCCATCTCGTTCCTACAGAAGTCCTTTGAGGATTCCACTGCATGGCCGTGTTTTCCCCTCGTCCTACCACCACAGCCAATATCTTTGCTGTTGTTTTCCACGGTCTCTCATCTAAAGTACACATCGCAATCACTCCCCATGAGGTCGGTTTCTCTGCCTGAAGAATCATAATTTCGTTGCTCATCTTCATCCCTTGGATGTTTCCCGTGAGAAGAAGGGCATCCTCCCTTTGCCATACAAGAAAGGGTTTCTCTCGATCCCATACCCACGGCATCCGGGGAGAAAGGGTTTCCGTGCTTTTCCCCGAGAGATCCACACTCACCCGTGCAAAAAGGCTCTCATTACTCCAGAACACCTGCCTCTTTATATCGTGCCATGCTCCCCGTTGAATATAACTCTGTTCTGCCTCCAAAAAGGTACATCCTCTTTTTGCCTCATATGGCCACTCTATGCCCCCACGAAAAACCCTGGCTGCCCAGGGGAGAAGACTCATCTTTCCTCCACTCCCAATGAAATGAAAAAATCCTGTCATATTTTTTTGATAATATTTTCCTCCAAAGTCAAGAAGAGTATAGAGATACACCCCATCCCAATCCTGAAAAGCCCCCCACAAGGCAAGCCAAATGGGGGCCTCAAATCCGTACCAACTCGGATCAGGAACGTTGTATTCACTCACAGTGAAAGGTTTTCCTGCGACTCTCCAATACGCCACATAAGACAATGGTCCAAGCCCCTCGTCTGTAAGCTGACTCGTATTGCCAATAAACCAGTCAGTAGGAGACCACGCCTTGCGAGGAAACTCGGGATGCTGCCAATAGGCATGCACATCCACAAAATCAGAGAGATGAGCTTCCCGAACAAGACCAGCAAGTCCCCCATAGGTAATCTGGGTATGGGTCACAGGTTTTTTGCATCCCAATGATCGGATGTGCTGGCGGAGGGTAGTCACAACCTGTTTCTCCCTCTCACAAAGCATGGCGCGGAAATCCCCTATCACCTGCTTTCCCCCCAATCCTTCCCATGGAAGGGGAATCCCTTTTGTCTTCCAGCGATCTTCATCTATTCCCTCTCCCCTCATCTCCCGAAGCACAAAATTTCGCATCTCAAGAGTACCCTTGAGATCCTTTTCTGTCGAAAAATTCAAACGTGCCTTTGCTTCATCTGCGGCAGCCATAAAACGAAAGGTATACACCCTCCATTCTGGTGTGAGCTTCACATTGGTATAAAACCCCAGACCATTCCACGGTTGTTCATCCTGCATCAGATACAACACAAGAGGAAGAGAGGTCACACTTTTGGCCTCAAAACGTATCTCGTAAAACATCCCAGACACCACAGGAAAACCAGCACACATAAACTGGTTGTGCCAGGTTTCTTTCCCCGGATGTTCTACCCTCCACACCAGTGTATCACCCTGCCAATCAAAGCGAGATCGTCCGTTTTCATGCGCCTCCCAACGCCAGTAAAATCTCTGCCTTTGATTTGTTTGGGAAACAAAAAGGGATTTTCCTTCTGGGAGACGGTTTACCTTTTCCCATGCAGAAAAATTTCCATATCGACGATGAAGAAAATCGTTCCATTGTTCTCGGAGAATCTTTTGATAATACGAGGATAAACGAGCAAGATCATCAGGATGAATTCCTGTGAGGGCATTTTCATTATTGACCTCTATCACCGCTACCACCGGATCCACGGTATAAGGAAGTCCCGTATAAGGATTCGTATGACCAAGAAGGCGTGTCGCATAGCGTTTCTGGGACT
This sequence comes from Brevinematales bacterium, assembly GCA_026417555.1. GTDB lineage: Bacteria > Spirochaetota > Brevinematia > Brevinematales > Thermospiraceae > Thermospira. The sequence continues at coordinate 4,227 of JAOADA010000001.1, read as the reverse complement.
CAACAAGCCTCTCATCAATATACCCCACAATTTTCCCAAGTTCAAAAACATCCCTATCAGAGGCAGGAATTTCAGGAAACACCCGCCCCACATGAAGATTCATATTGACATACACCCCTTCCTGCTTGAGACAGGCAATAAAATAATCCAATCTCTCGAGCGCATTCGTATCCAAATCCTCCCCCTCAGGAGAAGCCAAAAGTGATCCCTCTCCCCAGCTGTGTTCCATAAAATGGAGCCTCACACTATTCACACCAAGGAGGCGAAGGGAACGAGCAATGCGAGGGGCATCCACCTTGAGGGGAAAATTCTTGTCACCGGTGATATTCACTCCCCAAAACCGTACCCGTCCCGAGGTGTTGTAGAAATGTCCATTGGAGACAATCACAGGAGAAACACCCCCTCGCGAAGGGAGGGCCCATTCAGGATGCTCAAGATGCATGAAATCCACAAACCAGGGAACAGGGGTAGCATACACAGCCACCCCTATCAAAAGAGAACACCACCAGGTTTTTTTCATGGCTTTATCCTTTCTCTCACCTCAAGCGTTTTTTGATCAAGCACAAGAATTTCTCGCGTAGGACTATTCACAAAAAGCTCATCCCCAAAAAAACTGATGAAGGTATTGGGATCAACTGGCTCTTTGGATTGCGCTTGTTTTTTGAAAAGAAGGTCAAACCGAGCAAGATAGTACTTGTCTTTTTCTGGGACAAGCACATAGATAGCCTCTCCTCTCACCTCAACAAAACTCCGCCAGAAAATCGTATCCGTTCCCTTATAACGCACCCCAAGATTGGTTTCATTCAGCATCACAAGCACATAGTTTTCCGGTCGTGGTCCCTCATACCCTACAATCACCTGACGGTTATCGGAACGGGTAGCCCTGGTCCCTGAGCCAGGCAACGGCTCAAAACCAATCACCACTATCCCCTCAGGAGAAAAATCAAACTTATGCCCTCCAATACTGGTATATGGGGACTTCTGGAGAATCTTTCGATTCACGGGATCAATGAGAAGCATCTCATTGGAGTAGTGTCCATCAGAATAGTATCCATTGATCTTGAGGTAGTAGAGTTTCCCTCCTTTGATATCTGGGGGAAGCCCTTCACGAAGGGTTTGTTCCTGCTTCATAAGATTCGTTTCCTTCTGAGCAAGCTCTTGTTGTTTTTTCTCCAGATCCTGAGAGGCTAACGCAGGTTTTTGTGTGGCCTGATCTTGGGCAATTTTTTTCTCCTCTGTGGCTATCTGCTGTTTGGCTTGCTCTACCTTCTGTTCAGCTTGAGCAATCTTTTTTTCCTGCTCAGCCACTTGGGTTTCTTTTTTGGTTACCTCCTGTTTTTGCTGTTCCAGCTGTTGTTTTTCTTGTTTCACCTCTCCCTCTTTCTTGGCAGCCTCCTGGATGGCCTTTTCTTTCTCAGACCCAGGGGGGAGGGTGGCTGCTTCTTGTTTCTTTTGGGCAACCTCTTTTTCCTTCTGCTGGATTTCTGCCTCTTTTTTGGTTATCTCTTCTTTTTTCTGAGCAATATCTTTCTTCTGTTCGGTCACTTCCTTCTTTGCTTCCTGGATGAGCTTTTCGTCCTCTTTCACTTGTTCTTTCTGGATCTCTACAAGCTGCTTTCGTTCCTCTACTCCTCGATCCTGCTGCTGTCGAAGGGTTTCTATCGTTTTTTCATCACCTATCGCAAGGGTATCAAGACGAAGAGACTGGTTAAGAGGATTCTGGGAAAGGGGAATAACCATCTGTGTTCTTCCTGCCCACTCTGTATAGCGTCTGGCAAGCCCCACCTTCTGTCTCGAGAGAAAACCCATCACCACAGGCTTGTACCGCCTCTCAAAAAAAGTCCAATCCCCCCGATGAGCGGCATTATAATACACAATAAACCAGGCAATCGTATCGTTTTCCTGGGTATCATAAGCAAAGGTTTTCGCCAAATAAAATCCCAAAAGGGCCTGAATATATCGCACATGAAAGATTCTTGCATTGGTATGAATCTCCACAATATCCGCATCAAAACCATTTGTGCTGGTAGTATCCACGGCTCGAATGATACTGTATTTCATATCCGGATAAAAAGCCTGCCGATTGGTCTGACGGAGAAGAGCAAGTGTCTCACCTATCACCCGCAGATCATCCATCCCCTGGGGACGAGTATAGGGTCCTGTATAATTCACAAACTCTACCCGACGAGCATTGTCTGAGAGCTCTTTTTTGTCTACCTCAAGGGAAAACATCCCAACCCATCCTAAGAACACTATCCCCACCCCTATCCAGATTCTTTTCATCTCATACCTCCTCTTTATCCTCTGCCACATGAGGAAACCTCAACACAATCTTTATCCCATCACCTTCCCATATTTCTTGGGTTCCGTGGAGTTCCTCAACCACCATGAGCATGATCTGGGATCCAAACCCACTACTTCCTGCCTCCACTTTCATCCGTGGTTGTTCATCCTCCTCTCGTCCTCCATCCAAACAGACAAGCTCTATCATATCCTCTTTCTCACAAAGACTGAGAGAAAGCCATCCCTTCCTCTCCTGACCAAAGGCATACTTCAGGGCATTCGTCAACACCTCGGTCAACCACAGCCCCACGAGATTCGCACGCTGAGCAGAAAGAAAGATCGGATGAAGATCAAGAGTTATTTTGACGTCATTAAACACTTGCAAAAAACTCTTTGAAAAACCATCCACAATACTCTGGATATACTCAGACACGTCAAGAACCTGTCCCCCCCCTTTGTGATAGAGGATCTCATACACCTTTGACATGGCCAGGACCTGTTCTTTCAAGTGGAGAAGTATTTCTCTCACCTCGTCTGTGTGATCAAGCGCAACTAGCCCAATCAATCCCGCAATTGACGAAAAGGTATTTTTTGCCCTGTGTTGAAGTTCCCGCAAGAGAAAATGTTTCTTTGCCAGGGTATTTTCCAGTTCCTGTTGCTGTTTTTTGAGGGGGGTAATATCCAGAAAAAGGGTAGCAAACCCATCTCCCCACGGAATCGCCGAGATCCAAAAGTAACGATTCATAGGATCATAATACGTTTCGAACGTCTCTGGCTGATGTTTCTCGTACACCCTTTTGTACACCTCAAAATAAGGGGGGGGAAACATCCCATACAGATGGCTTGCTGGCATCCCAATACTCTTCTCCACATCCAGATCCGTGTAGTTAGTAAAAGCGTTATTGGCTGCCACAATCCTGTAGTCCACAATCTCTCCCTTTGCATCCCGGATCCACTCGTGAAGTACCATCCCCTCCCTCATGTGGACAAAGAGATCCTGAAAACGGCGATACATCGCTTCCTCTCTCTCCCGATTGAGAACCTCTGCCGTCACATTCTCATGGGCGAGAAGAATCCACCGTTTTCCCTCATGGGTGAACCCCTTGATATGCACATGAAAATACCGCCGCTCCGTGGGGGAATGACAGGGGTATTCTACAAACGTAGGCCGATCATCTCCTTGAAGCACCCGTTCAAGGGATTGAAGAACCTGGCGGGCTGTCTCATCAACTCCCGCGGCCCGTCTGGTAACCTCAAGATAATTCACCCCAATCTCATCCGTAAAGAGTCCATTTTCCCTGGCAAAGGCTCTCCATGCCTCATTTACAAGGCAAATCACTCCCTCACTATCCACAACAGCAATGTGAAAAGGAAGAGCATCAATCATCCCCTGCAAAAAAGAAAGAGAAACCTTCCCCCCTTCACCCAATACCATGATTCCCTCCTCTTTCCCTATATTATTGTAATGCACTCAAGAAAAATGTCAATATTTTCCGATGATCCTCTTCACCAAGAAACACCATGGCTTTTTCAAGGAAAACACCAAAAAAGACGGAAACAAAAACATGTCTTTTCCTTTGATCAACATTTAAAGGTATCTCTTTTTTCCAAATTGTTCTCCAACAAGAAAGCCAAAAGAGCTTTCTTGAAAAAAAGAAAGCAGAGTGGGGAACTTTTCTCATGGGAGGAAGTATTTCTCTCAGAAAACAGACATTATCCCACATTACCCCTTGCCAAAAATTTGCTAAAAAAATTTTTTACGGCTATAATAAATTCTACATCACAAACATAGGGTATGGATATGATACAAGCATACGAGATTGACAACAACCAGCTGACGATTGGGGGTATCAAGGTTTCAGAACTTGTGAGTGAATTTGGCAGCCCCCTGTACGTCTATAACGAAAAGGTTATCAGGGACAGGTATGCTACTCTCTTCAATGC
>JAOADA010000019.1 GCA_026417555.1 Brevinematales bacterium | reverse complement strand
ATACATCTGATGAATCAAGAAAAATTTTTGAAAAAATAAAAAATAAATATATAAACGAGCTTGAATTTCTTCTTCAAAAAATCTCGGAGGTATACAATGCTTAAGTTCACTATAAAACCTTACGATGTCTTGTTTTTCGGCAGCGGCAAGCCTTTTAATATTGGTGGTGATGCACAATCTATTTTCCCGCCTTTTCCTCACTCTTTTGCTAGTGCAGTATATGCTAAGTTTTTTGCAGAAACAAAGATTGAAATATCTGAAGAAAAAGGAATATATAAAGCAGTTTATGGTCCATTTTTGAAAAAAGGGAATGATCTTTTATTTCCAGCACCAATGGATATACTCAAAGAAAAAAAGAAAGAAAAAGATGCTAAAATTACACTTGCAATTCCAAAAGAAAAAAATGATTTTAAATTGATTGATTTTTCTGATTCTAATTTTCCTTTTAATCCTGAATCAATATTATGGGCAAAATCAGATGATGGGTGTGATTATGAACCTTTTAATGGCTATATAACATTAAATGGGTTAAAAGCCTGGTTTAATAATGAGAACATAGAAATAAAAGATTTAGTTTATGAAAATGAGATATTTGAAAAAGAAGAAAGAATTTCTATCAACCTTGATGAAAATAAGACTGTAAAAAAAGAAGATGGGCTTTATAGGGTAGAATTTATAAGACTTAAAAAGGATATTTGTTTTGAATTTTGGGTAGATTTTGATTTAGAAAATGACTCAATATTAAAACAAAATAAAATCAATGATGAAAATGAGTTAAAAGAGATTTTTGAAAAAAAGCCTTTAGTTTTAAAACTTGGTGGAGAAACTAAAGTAGCTTCATATGAAGTTAATAATTTTGATTCCAATTTTTCTAACTTAACAACTGGTAATAGCGATAAATCCAAAATCCTATTCTTAACTCCTGGAGTTTTTATCAATAATGCTGAAAAATCAATAGTTGAAAGTTTAAATCTTACTTGTGCTGCAATTGGAGGTTATACGATCTGCGGAATATCTTCAAAATACAACAAAAAGTATAGTAATAAAACCATCAGAGCAATGAAGGCTGGTAGTATTTTTTATTTAGAGAAGAAAGTTATTGATTTTTTTCACAAAAATGATAACAAAAATGATGATTTTATTGGTTCAAACTTAGTTTTAATAAAATATGGAGGATAGATATGTATAGAAACAGTGCATTATTAACTTATTACACTTTAACACCATTACATATGGGTGCAGGAAGTAGCGTCTCTTATGTTGACTTGCCAATCCAAAGAGAAAGGCATACCTCTTTTCCGATGATGGCAGGAAGTGGAATAAAAGGGGTTTTCAGATCTCTTGCTGAGAGGAAATGGAATAGTAATGATAAAGAAAAAGAAAAAGTTAACAAAATATTTGGTCCTGAGGATGGCAGTGAATATTCATCAAGTGTGGCTTTCACTGATGCTAAAATTCTTTTATATCCAGTCCGAAGTGTTAAAGGTGTTTTTGCATGGATTACCTGTCCTCTTGTTTTAAAGAGGTTTAAAGAAGATTTAAAGAGTATAAACAGCATTGAAAATTTTAATGTTTCAGAAATTCCGGATGATACCAAAATTATCATCGCTCAAAATAGTGCTTTAAAAATTGATGGAAACAAAGTAGGACTTGAAGAGTTTGTTTTTGAGGTTGAAGGCTCAAATAATATAAATAACGAAATAATAAATAAACTTAAAAATTACATTCCAAAGACAGAGACAACAGAACAAAGCTTTGAAAGTAGATTCGCCATAGTTTCGGATAATGTATTTGCTGATCTTGTCAACTATGCTGTGGAAGTGAGAACAAGGATAAAAATTGATCAGCAAACAGGCACAGCCCAAAGTGGTGCTCTTTTTACAGTTGAAATGGTACCATCAGAAGCTGTTTTTTATAGCCTTCTTTTCACAAAAGAAATAAATGTAAGAAGAAAGGAAACAGATAGTAATAGTAAGCCCAAAGAGAATAATCAGGAAGACGAGGCAAGTAATAACATCAATGTAATGGATGAGATAAAAAGTTTGTTTAATAACGGCACCAACAATGATACAACAGTTTTTCAATTTGGTGGAGATGAGACTATTGGACTTGGGTTCGTCAAGGTTAAGATTAATATACCATAGCACTACTGACGCTTCGAGAAAATTTTAGTTGATTTTTTAAGATTATTATTTTATAATTGGTTATAGGACAAAGGCAAAGATTTTTGTGTGATACGGGGTTTTAGCCGCCAATTGTGGGATTTAAAGAGGCTGTATAACCATCTTCGTCTTTAGCGTTCACATCGTTTTAGCCGCCAATTGTGGGATTTAAAGGCCCATACAGGTTTTGCTTGGTTTCCAGATAAACGCCGTTTTAGCCGCCAATTGTGGGATTGAGGCCGTGGAAAGTGGGAAGTGGAAAGTCGAAAGGGGGAGTAGGGG
>JAOADA010000018.1 GCA_026417555.1 Brevinematales bacterium | reverse complement strand
GAACATCAGACAAAAAAGCAATGAAACCCCGGAGGGCACTTGCGGTCTTTTTGAGGTCTTGGTATTTTTCTTTCAAGAGAAGACTTGTCTTTTTGGGGATATTTTCTGTTGGTGGAAAAATTTTTTCCATCTAAAGAGAATCCCTTGCTGTTTCCTCTCTTTGCGGATTTCTCGGAAGCCATCCATGTTCCTTGACAAAACAAGATGATTTACGTATACTATGGTACGGAAAATGAGAGAGAAAGTATCGAACGTAACCATTGTTTGGCCAAGGAAAAAGAAAATTCATATGAGGAGAAAGAATAAAGAGGAGTACAAATATGTCCAAAGAAGAGGATTTTTATAATATTTTGAGCGAACTTTTTGTGGGAGGGCAAGTTGAAGGTTGTGGTGGATTTATCAATTTAATGAGGATAAAATCGAACTATTACAAGAAAATTGAAGAACTTTTAAAGAAAGATATGGAAAATGCTTTGAGAAAATATTCGACTTTCAGAGAGGAACTTTTTGATAAGCTCTATGATTTTTTCAGGAGATACTTTACAGAAAGTGGAAGTATATATTTTAACTCCACGCCATTTCATAACAATGTATATGAGAAGGTTTATACAAACGACAAAGATGTTGTCCTGTTTTGGAAAACACAAATGCTTTAGATATGGGGTAAAATTGTGTATGAAAACCATACATAAAATAATCATAGGTGATTCAAGGAAAATGAAAGAAATTAATGATGAGTCAATACATTTAATAATTACTTCACCACCATATTGGCAATTAAAGGATTATGGAAATGATAGACAAATTGGCTTTAATCATACTTATGATGAATATATAAATAATCTAAATTTAGTTTGGAAAGAATGTTATAGGGTTTTACATAAAGGTTGTAGATTATGCATAAACATTGGTGATCAATTTGCTCGTGCGGTTTATTATGGAAGATATAAAGTAATTCCTATTCGAGAAGAAATTATTAAATTTTGTGAAGAAATTGGTTTTGATTATATGGGTGCTATAATTTGGCAAAAACCTACAACGATGAATACCACAGGTGGTGCTTCGGTAATGGGAAGTTTTCCATATCCTAGAAACGGAATTATAAAAATTGATTATGAATTTATTCTAATTTTTAAAAAGCCAGGCGAAAGTCCAAAAGTAAGTAAAGAAATTAAAGAGTTATCAAAAATTACAAAAGAAGAATGGAACGAATATTTCTCTGGCCACTGGAATTTTAATGGGGAAAAACAAGAAAAGCATTTGGCAATGTTTCCAGAAGAACTACCAAAAAGACTAATAAAAATGTTTAGTTTTGTTGGTGATACTGTATTAGACCCATTTTTGGGAAGTGGAACTACTGCTTTAGCAGCAAAAAATTTACATAGAAACTCTATTGGTTATGAAATTAATGAAGAGTTTCTTCCAATTATAAAACAAAAATTAAAAATTGATGAGATTTTAGTTTCAAATGATGCAGAGTTTGATATTATAAAACAGGATCTGTATAATGTGGAATGGAATGAAGAGATAAAAAAATTACCTTATATTTATGTTGATAAGAAATTTTTTAACAAAAAGATAGATATGAAAAAATTAAAATTTGGGTCTAAAATAGATAAAAATGATATTAGCAAAAATATTGAGTATTTCAGTGTAAAAGAAATATTAAGTCCAGAAATATTGATTCTCAATAATGGCTTAAAAATTAAACTTATTGGTATAAAAGAAAATTCTATTTTGAGAGATAAAGCAATTGATTTTCTAAAAAGGAAACTGAACAAACAAAAAGTATTTTTAAAATTTGATAACAAAAGATATGATGCTCAAAATAATTTGCTGGTTTATCTTTATTTAAAGAATAAGACTTTTGTTAATTTACACTTGATCAAAAATAATCTGGTAGATGTAGATTTACAAGGAGATTATTCATTGAAATCAAAGTTCATAAAAGTTAAGGAGAGTTATGAATGGCTAAAGAATGGATTTTAAATACAGCAATCAATAGATGGAGACTTCAAAGAAAAGATATGGTAGGCGCCGTCGCTGAAAAAATTAGAAAATGTAGCCCAAAAACTTTAGAAGAATGGGAAAGTTATTATTATAAAAATGTTCATCCAAAAAAACATTTAGAAGAGATTGGCAAAAAACTTTATATAAAAATAACAAAAGTTTTACAAGCAGAAATTAATGATATTACAGAGCAAGATTGTATTGAATATGTAATTAATCTGGTAATAAATAGAACTTTTGATGGTTATATAACAGAGAAGAAGACGGTTTATGAGCAACTTCAAAATATACTTAACATAAAAATTGAACCAGCACCAGATGAATGGGATAGAAAGTACAATGTTGATTTTTATATAAAAATAAAAGATTTCTATATTGGTTTACAAATAAAGCCAATATCTCATAACTTCATAACACAATTACCTATTGAAAGAAAAAATCAAACGCAAACTCATAGTAAATTTACTGAAGAATATGGTGGTAAAGTTTTTTATATTTATTCATTGAAAGAGGGGGATAGGAAAAATATCTATAATTCTGAAGTTATTGATGAAATAAATAAAGAAATTGAGAGATTAAGTAAATTGTAAATAAAGATATTTTTATATTTTTTGAATTATAATTTTGTTAGTATATAAAATAAAAACATTGAATTGAAAAATTAAAGAATTAACTTAACTTTTTAATATAAATAAGTTAAAATATAAGCTTATAAAATCTTTGGTGAGGAAGGATTTATTTTATGACAAAGCGAGAAATACTTGATTTTGCAAAAAAAGTTATTACAGAAGAGATTGAAAAAGCAGAAGTC
>JAOADA010000017.1 GCA_026417555.1 Brevinematales bacterium | reverse complement strand
CTTGTATATACTTCTGTAATAAAAGAAATCTACAGGACTCAGCTCAACCCAACGATAAGTTATTTACATGAGCCTTTTTACAGGCGATTTTCTTTAGCCCTGGATGTAGCAGAAATATTTAAGCCAATTTATGGTGATAGGATTATATTTGATTTGTTAAATAATAATCAAATTACAGAAAAAGATTTTGATAAAGATTTGAATTATTGCTATTTAAAGGAAGGGGGGAGAAAAATAGTGGTGAAGGCTTTTGATGAAAAGATGAACACAACAATAATGCACAAAAAACTTAAAAGAAAAGTAAGTTATCAAAAAATCATAAGGCTTGAATTGTATAAATTGATCAAACACTTGCTTGGTGAGGAAGTGTATAAATCATTCAGGATCTGGTGGTAGAAAATGTATGTGATTTTGGTATATGATATTTCGACAGAAACGAAGGAAGGAAAAAGAAGACTTCCAAAGGTTATGAAAAAGTGTCGAGAGTATCTTCATCATACTCAAAAATCTGTCTTTGAAGGTGAGATAACAGAGGCAAAACTCTTTGCCCTAAAAAGTGCCATTGAAAAATTAATAAACAAAAATGAAGATTATATTGTAATATACCGAATGGACAATAAAAACAACCTAAAAAGAGAAAACATTGGCCTGGATTTTGATCCAACGCAAAACATCCTTTAGCCCTACCGATGCTTTGAGAAAATTTTGCTTGACTTTTGTGTTTTTCTCTTTTATAATTCTTTGTAAGAAAGGGAGAAAGACAATTGTGTGATACGGGTTTTAGCCGCCAATTGTGGGATTTAAAGCTTCTTCGATTGCGACGCAAGTTTTACACACAACGTGTTTTAGCCGCCAATTGTGGGATTTAAAGTTTAACGAGTTAAAAAGCTCGAGACTCAACCTTGCGGTTTTAGCCGCCAATTGTGGGATTTAAAGCGATAAAAGTGAGATACAGAATTGACGCGATAATCGAGTTTTAGCCGCCAATTGTGGGATTTAAAGCGAAAGACATATCAACAAGTTCGAGACGGGGTTTCTCGTTTTAGCCGCCAATTGTGGGATTTAAAGATTACTGGGCAGGCGACGCTTGTTTTGCGCGGTGATAGTTTTAGCCGCCAATTGTGGGATTTAAAGTCCGTTCGAGTAAGTGCTTTTAATTTCAAGAATTGCGTTTTAGCCGCCAATTGTGGGATTTAAAGCTGATTTTCAAAATATCGAGAAGTGTTCGGACATCTCGTTTTAGCCGCCAATTGTGGGATTTAAAGAAACCAAGGCGTGTCACTTCTACATATCTTACTTTCGGTTTTAGCCGCCAATTGTGGGATTTAAAGCAAGCATACCCGCAAGATCTTCTCGTGGTCTTGCCTTGTTTTAGCCGCCAATTGTGGGATTTAAAGACAACCGCAGGATTTTTCGCAATCGATTGTGGGATTGTTTTAGCCGCCAATTGTGGGATTTAAAGCGTTGCAATTCGTTGCGCAAATTTTGAAACCAATTCGTTTTAGCCGCCAATTGTGGGATTTAAAGTGTACCCATAGCGGCACCTGCCCAAACGCGTTTAAAGTTTTAGCCGCCAATTGTGGGATTTAAAGACATCATCAGCCAACGCGGCAACAATACCAGCACTGGTTTTAGCCGCCAATTGTGGGATTTAAAGCGTATGAAATTATCGATACAAGAAAATCTTTCCCGGAGTTTTAGCCGCCAATTGTGGGATTTAAAGTTTCGCAAGCAATATATGAATATCTCCCATGCGCCAGTTTTAGCCGCCAATTGTGGGATTTAAAGGTAATAAACGTCCTCAACATACCAATCGGTATCGGCAGTTTTAGCCGCCAATTGTGGGATTTAAAGCGACAGGAGAATACTCGTGGCAAGACGTTGTGCGAGGTTTTAGCCGCCAATTGTGGGATTTAAAGCGTACGTAAAGATAAATTTTTCGCTCTTTGTCGTTAGTTTTAGCCGCCAATTGTGGGATTTAAAGATAAAATTAGATGCTGGCGAAAAATACGCGATTTAGTTTTAGCCGCCAATTGTGGGATTTAAAGTCGAAGACGAAAGCCTTCGCGGTTGTTGCGAATTGCGTTTTAGCCGCCAATTGTGGGATTTAAAGGGGAGTATATATACAAAAAAAGAGTTCGAACCGACGGGTTTTAGCCGCCAATTGTGGGATTTAAAGATCGCTTTTTGAAAAATCAAGCGTTCCCGCGATTTCGTTTTAGCCGCCAATTGTGGGATTTAAAGAAGTCGACCCCGAAGACAACATCATCCTCGGGGGTGGGTTTTAGCCGCCAATTGTGGGATTTAAAGCCTTTTTTCGTTAGTTTTCTTCTTTGTAACATCTCGTGTTTTAGCCGCCAATTGTGGGATTTAAAGCGACAGTACTCATTCCATACACCGTTGTAAGCGTCTGTTTTAGCCGCCAATTGTGGGATTTAAAGCTTTCATCGGCTTGTTTCAAAAACAAGCGAGTTTGTGTTTTAGCCGCCAATTGTGGGATTTAAAGAGGCTTCCGGTCGCAATCGTTGCATTAGGCCCGAAATGTTTTAGCCGCCAATTGTGGGATTTAAAGTATTTAAATACATCAAACTTTTATCAAACAGAGGATGGTTTTAGCCGCCAATTGTGGGATTTAAAGTACCGAAAACTTTTCCTAAACTCCCCGTCGCAATCGTGTTTTAGCCGCCAATTGTGGGATTTAAAGGCGAACCCTGACGCGACATTTGCAATCATTGAAGAAGTTTTAGCCGCCAATTGTGGGATTTAAAGTGAAACACCGACGTTTCCTGCATAGTGTTTTGTTTCGGTTTTAGCCGCCAATTGTGGGATTTAAAGTGGTTTGTTGACGAGCTTTTTAATTTGAGACTTCTTGTTTTAGCCGCCAATTGTGGGATTTAAAGTTGGAGGCACGGCAGGGGGTCTCGCAGGTGTTTATGGTTTTAGCCGCCAATTGTGGGATTTAAAGTGCGCATTTTTAATATCGAATACGCAGGAATCGGGTGTTTTAGCCGCCAATTGTGGGATTTAAAGTTTTTTTGTTTTTACAATTATATTATAACACGGGTTGTTTTAGCCGCCAATTGTGGGATTTAAAGCGCAGTCGCATCAAACTTTCTTGCGATTGACTTCTTAGTTTTAGCCGCCAATTGTGGGATTTAAAGGAGCCTGCGGGTTTTTCTGTATCAAACTTGTCACAGGTTTTAGCCGCCAATTGTGGGATTTAAAGTCCCACGTTACGCCCCCAGCGTGTATTTGGACCGCTGTTTTAGCCGCCAATTGTGGGATTTAAAGTGTCCCCATAGCGGTAACTGCCCGAATGCGTTCAGAGTTTTAGCCGCCAATTGTGGGATTTAAAGACGGTGTTCGTCGGTGCGAGTGTTTGCATTACTTCGGTTTTAGCCGCCAATTGTGGGATTTAAAGTGAAATACAGACGTTTCCTGCGTGGTATTTTGTTTCGGTTTTAGCCGCCAATTGTGGGATTTAAAGACCCTTCCATCGCTCCTCGCCGTCGATTTCAATTACAGTTTTAGCCGCCAATTGTGGGATTTAAAGATTCTCGAAATAACCTCGTTTATTTTGAGACTTATTGTTTTAGCCGCCAATTGTGGGATTTAAAGCCACCACCTGAGCCGTGAGAAACGTAAATATCATATGTTTTAGCCGCCAATTGTGGGATTTAAAGAGAATTGTCATCGTATTTCATTGCGCCGAAGGTCAACGTTTTAGCCGCCAATTGTGGGATTTAAAGTATTTAAATCTATGTTCAAAACATCGTTTACAAGACTGTTTTAGCCGCCAATTGTGGGATTTAAAGACACCTACATTCGTGCTATACGAGCCAGCCAGCCATGTTTTAGCCGCCAATTGTGGGATTTAAAGCCGCGATTGGCTAACATTTAGACAACATGCGGGCGATGGTTTTAGCCGCCAATTGTGGGATTTAAAGGCCTCATCAAGCATATCTGTCACGTGTTTAAATATCCGTTTTAGCCGCCAATTGTGGGATTTAAAGTGTACGACGACGAATCTTCGCAAAATCTTTGTAAAAGTTTTAGCCGCCAATTGTGGGATTTAAAGTCTTGACTGTCGATAAGTTCGGGTCTAACGCAACGAGTTTTAGCCGCCAATTGTGGGATTTAAAGTACTCTCTCGTCCATCGCAGTACTCCAACGCTTCAAGAGTTTTAGCCGCCAATTGTGGGATTTAAAGTTTGACACAAGAACGCAAACCTCAGCGAGTATTCTTGGTTTTAGCCGCCAATTGTGGGATTTAAAGTGCGGGGAAAGTGCAATGTAACACTCTTGATTCGTCGTTTTAGCCGCCAATTGTGGGATTTAAAGCAATAACGTCGTAAATAAGTCTTAAAATAAACGACGTGTTTTAGCCGCCAATTGTGGGATTTAAAGCCATCCCGTGCTTGCAATAATAGCAACGGCACACCCGGTTTTAGCCGCCAATTGTGGGATTTAAAGGGAATTTTATTTATCGCGTCTATTATCCAGTTAATCAGTTTTAGCCGCCAATTGTGGGATTTAAAGGAGCAAAAAATCGAAACGAAGGAGGTTAACGATGGTGTTTTAGCCGCCAATTGTGGGATTTAAAGTCATACTCCACGGCGATTTTCGTTATCTTGCTCGTTGGTTTTAGCCGCCAATTGTGGGATTTAAAGGCAAGCACGATCGCGCAATCAGCACTATCGAACATTGTTTTAGCCGCCAATTGTGGGATTTAAAGCGTCATCGAAACCAAGGAAGAGAATTTCTCCGCCCGTGTTTTAGCCGCCAATTGTGGGATTTAAAGTATTAAAAAAGAGGACTTTAAATTTGATATTTTGATGGTTTTAGCCGCCAATTGTGGGATTTAAAGTGAGAAGGTTTTGCGAGTGTGTCTGTGGTTTGCCGGGTTTTAGCCGCCAATTGTGGGATTTAAACATCGCTGGCGTTTGTATAAACACGCCGAAGTGGGGTAGTTTTAGCCGCCAATTGTGGGATTTAAACAAGGCATACTCGCAAGACCTTCTCGTTATCTTGCTTGTTTTAGCCGCCAATTGTGGGATTTAAACAATCGATAGACTGATATAAAACAAAAACGAGGAGATAGTTTTAGCCGCCAATTGTGGGATTGAGGCCGTGGAAAGTGGGAAGTGGAAAGTCGAAAGGGGGAGTAGGGGTGTGT
>JAOADA010000016.1 GCA_026417555.1 Brevinematales bacterium | reverse complement strand
CAGTGGAAGGGTGCGTGGGTCCAAACAGGCAACACCTATCTGAGAGGCAAGACCCTCAAGGCGTATGCGTGGTCTTCGACGGTGAGTGGCCAAAACTACCAACCACAAAACAAATTCTGTGATGCGAATGGTTGGGTTGAGGTGTGGGCTGCTCCTCGTGGGTATGCGGTTTACTCCGTCGATGGACTGTAAGAGAGGCTCTATCCTCAGGCTGCTCGGTTTCCCGGGCAGCCTTTTTGTTTTCTTGCTATGAGAGCAAAATTCTGGTATACTGTAGCCAAAGGAGGTTGGTTATGCAGAGAATCAAATGCTTGGGCCTATGGGTTCTTGTTGTTGTGGGATGCACCCCAAGGGTTATCTATGAAGGGAAACTTCTCACGCCAGAATATGACTATCAAGCACGACTTGTCGTGGATAGCGCCAAAGAGGAGGCGAGTCTTGACCTGAAGATAAAAGCCATGGGATCCCGAGACACGGCCCTTCAAGGGAATGTGATTGACCTTATTGCCCCCTCTGGGGCTCAAAGTATTCCCACCCAAAAGACCTGGCTTAGCCGTTTTCTTCTCTCTCAAGGCCAAACGGCAAGGGCGAGGGCCAAATGGAGACTCATCAATGATCCCGCTTTTTATCAACTGTATGGGATGGCGGGAGACACCCTTCCCTCGAACTATACCCTGAATGTTGGGGTAGTCGTAGGCACTGAGCCGGTGCTTTTGACAGTCCAGGCCTCCGAAAAAAGTCTCTCCACATACCAAAAGCAACTCAATCCTATCTTGGCTCACTACAAGGTTGTGTTTCCCCAGGATTTTGAAAAGATCCAAAAAGCCCATCTTGTCACTCAAGGGTGGATTGTTCAGGATTCCCATGATGATCATGAGGCTCCTGGTGAAAGGAAAGATCATGAATCTGATGACTCTTTTTCTTCTCCCTTTCTGGTGATAGGAGAATATACCGTTCTCATGGATGGACGGTACTATGTGGGGTTTTATGGTTTTTCTCGCAAGGATAGGTTTGTTCTCAGGGTTATCCTTGTCAATAGAGAGGCAGAGATGCTTTCTTTTGTTCCGGAAAAACTTCTTCTCCAGGCTGACAAGAAAACTCTCAAACCTCGGGTGAAAAAATCCCTTTTCCAGAAAAAAGTGAACAAAGCATTTGTCCTTTCGCGTAACGAGAGGGGGGAATGGCTTTTGGAGTACCCTCTTTCTTCTCCCCCTGAACAGCTTTTTCTCCATGTCAAAAAGGCTTTTGTGTCACCTCAAGGAAAGGAACTCTTTGCGGTAGAAAACCTTGGGCTTCAGGCCTCTCAATAGACTCTGGTTTTCTCAAAGAAAGGGTTTTGGGGAGAAAGGGAAAAGAGATGAGAGATGAAATCTTTGCTTCAAGAGGCAGAGGTTTCATCTTTCTTTTTTTGGGGATGATTCTTGGGAAAAGGAAGAAAAAAGAAGAGAGCCCCCACCCCAAAACAAAGCAAAGAAACTATTGCCGGATGAACTGGATCTTCAAAGATATTTCCCAAGAAAAAATCATACAAGGAAAAGAAAAGGGAGAGCAGAAGAAAAACTCCAAAAAAGATGCGCATGGTTAGTACCCACTTTTTTTGAGAATATCAGTGAGTTTTTGGCGATCGTAGAGATCAAGAGGCCTATTCTCTGCATAGCGAAGGGCCTGTGGAGTAAATTTTCCTGTGGTGATATATACCCCCCGCGTAGCATGTAGGTTTTTCATCTTCTCGGTGAGTTTGGCTACCAAGTCCTCTGGCACATCTTCATTGTCCCGCGAGAAGACGACAAGCACTCTTCCTCCTCGGACGTTTCTCCATTTGACAGATTTCTCTATGCAAACAATCTCAAGATTGTCCCCGTCAAGGGTTTTTACCTCAAGGGGCTCATAACCAACGGCCTTGAGCATGTTCTGGGCAATGATCTCAAATGTAGTTGGAGTGGCGGTGAGAAGATCTTTTAGCCTGTCGTCTACACGAAGGTCCTCATAGAGAGCAAGTTTTGTTTGGACATCCTGAAAATTAGGCCGAAGCTGGGCAACCTTTTCCCATTGTTCGACAGCCTCTACGAGGCGGCGTTCTCTCTCATAAATGAGTCCCAGGGTGTAGCGAATAGCAATCGTGACATTGTTCTCCTCGTTGGAATATTTGAGGGCACGCTCAAAGTCGGCTTTGGCTCCTTCATTATCCCCGACCTCCATTTTGCAAAGCCCTTTTTGGAAAATAGCCTTGACTTTGAGTTGCGTATCTTTGGATTGTTCTGCAACATCGAACTCCTGGACAGCCTTGCCATAGCTATTCATGGACTTGAGGATCATTCCAATATAGTAATGAGCCTCCATATTTTTGGGTTCAAGTTTCACACAGTTGGTGAAGTAGTTAAGGGCCTCGGCCGCTTTGTTCATCTCGTAGAGGATTTTCCCCATGATGAAATAGATTTGGGGAGAGGCTTTGCCTGACTTGATGGCCCGATCAAGGTAACTGAAGGCATGTTCCTTCATACCCCTTTGATAAAAGATATTGCCAATCTGAAAGAGATATTCGGCATTTTGGGGGTCCATTTGGGAGAGAACAAGATACTCCTTTTGAGCCTCTTCAAGTTGGTTAAATCGAAGATAGATATCAGCAAGGCGGCGATGGATACTCTTTTCCGTCGCTGATCCAGAGAATTTTCCTGAGGTCAATGCCTGCTTGTATTCGATGAGGGCCATTTCAAAATTCCCCGAGAGATAACAGGCTTCGGCAAGATAGAGATGGGCCAAAGGATTTTTCTCATCCCGTTTCAGGATGGCGTTCAAGGCATTGATAGCTTGTTCGTATTTTTGATTGTCAATCATGGTCTTGATAGAATCCAGACGATGTGGGGCAACTAAGGTGTTCATGACATAAAGAAACGTAAGAAACCCTACCCCGGCAATCAAAAGAACAATCACAATCAGATCCCACGTCATACCCGCTCCTTTCTAAAATTCACCCTCTATATTTTACAGTTGACGCAAATAATAGTCAACCTTTGACATGTTTTTGTAGGTGGGGAATCGGTTTTTGATCTCTAAAAGAGTCGCTTTGGCTTTTTCATTGTCTTTTAATTGAAGATAACTTTCGGCGAGTTTGAGATAGACATCAGGGTTTCTTTGGGAGAGCTTGATGTATTTCTCATACGATGAAGCGGCACTTGCATAGTCTTTGGTTCTGGTATAAATATCCCCTAAACTCTCAAGTACATCCACATCCGTAGGGTTAATTTCTATGGCTTTTTTGTAAGCAGTGATAGCATCCTCAAAGATTTCTGCCTTGGCATAGGCATCCCCTATTCCCTTGTAGGCAACAAAGCTTCGTGGTTGGAGATCGGCAGCCTTTTTGAAGGCGGAAAGGGCCTTTTCGTACTCTTGGCGGGAGAGATAGAGGGTTCCAAGTCCTAGATAGGGTTCTGCGTCGTACTTGTCTAACTGGATGGCTTTCTGGTAATTTTCTTCGGCTTTGGCATATTCTTTGATCTGAAGATAGGTATTGGCCATGTTGTAGTAGGCAGGGGCATAATCGTTTTTCTGTTGGATGGATTCGGCATAGTATTTGAGGGCCTCGGCATACCGTTCGGTATAGGCAAGCATTCGAGCATAGTTAAAGGAGGAGAGATAGTTTTTGGGGTTGGCTTGGTAGGCTTTCTGATAGGCAGTGAGCGCACGGGGATGTTGTTTGAGTTCTTCATAGGTGTTTCCCAGTTTGATTAGGGCACGGTCGTTGTTGGGTTCTATCTCCACCGCACGGGCAAAAAATTTCTCAGCCTGGGAAAACTGTTTGGCGTTGTAGTAAATGGTGCCCACATTGACCATGGTCTTGGCATTGTTCGGTTCGAGCTGGAGGTTCTGATCGAAAGCCTTGAGGGCATTGTTGTTGTCGTTGAGGGCAACGTAGGTGAGTCCCAGGTTGTAATACGCCTTGGCATGTTTGGAGTCAAGGGAAATAGCCTTTTGAAAAGCGGTTTTGGCGTCGTTGTAGAGTTTTTTCATGTAGTAGATGACCCCCATGGAATAGTACATATCGGCATTTTCGTAGTCGCCTTCTACTGCTTTTTTGAAAGAGGAGAGAGCCTCATCAGGAAGATCTTTGTCATAAAGGAGTTTTCCCATGGTATAATGAGCTGGCCCCTGGCGAGGGTCTTTCTGGATGGCGGTTTGAGCAAGACTCTGGGCTTTGCCGGTGTCTTTTTTGCCATAGTAGGCGACAGATTCATAGGCATCTACCTCGGGGGTATTTTCGATTTTTCTTGCTTTTTCAAACTCTTTGATGGCCTCGTCGAAGTAGTTGTTGGCAAGGTATTTTTTGCCGTTTTCCATATATTTTTTATATTGTTCTGCGGCACTCTCTTTGGAGGTGACCTGTTCTACCTGGGGTTTTTCCTTTTTTTCGACTTTGGTGTCTTTTTCCACTGGGGGTGGGGTTTGTACTACCACGGTGGGTTGGGTGTTTTTTTTGAGGATATTGGCGAGTTCTTCTTCTTTGAGTTTTTCTTTGCTCTTTTGGGCACGGATAATAGCGTTTCTGAGGTCCTTGATGCGGGGATCGTTGGGGGCGAGTTCAAAGGCTTTGTCAAGGTAATCAAGAGCGCGGTCATAGGCCTCATTGTTGGCGTACTCTTGAGCCAGGGCAAGATACTTTTCGATCTGTTTGGCTTTTCCCCCACCTGATACTCCAATCCATACAAGGGGTGTCAAAAGAAGAAGTAAGGCAGCTACCCCTATGGCTATCCAGCGCTTTCTCTCCTGCTGAGCCGTCTTCTGAGAAGAAGAGGAAGGGGGAGATACTTTTGAAGGAGAGGTTTTTTTTCTGGATGATGACGTGTTTTTAGATGAGGTGGTCTTTCTTTTCTCAGGCATGCGTGTCCTCCTATTTTTCTATCTCTTCGAGAGAGGTATCTTCGGCTTTCTCTTTGTCTTCTGGTTTGTAGTCTCCAAGAGCCCCACTAATATCGACCAAGGGTTCAGCAATCGTAGGCTGGTTTGTGCTTTTGTCCATGGGATTTTGTACCAGTCCATCTGGAAAGGCAAAATTTGGATCTCGAAGAAGCTCCAAAGCCCTTCGGATATTTTCGTTTTGTGGTCCCTTGGGATTGACGATGAGGTAGGTTTCCCACTCTCGGATGGTGTTCGTTTTGTCCTTCAGTTTGTAATACAGCATCCCCTTGTACCAATAGGCATAGGTCAGATTGGTGTCATAGGCCAATGCCTGATCAAATGTGGTGATAGCCTGGGGGTAGAGTTTTTTGAGGCCGTAGGTGTAGGCAAGGTTAAAATAATATACCCCATAGTAGGCCATAGGGAGAGCACCTTGAAGTCCCTTCTGGTAACTTTCAATAGCCTTGTCGTAATCATCAATTCCTACATAACTATTGCCAAGCAGAAGAAAAAGCCTTGGGTCCTTATTGCCCATCTCTACAGCATTTTTGAAGGCTCCAATAGCCAAAAGAAAACGTTTTTGTTTGTAGAAGTCAAGACCCTTGTCGAAGAAGTCCTCTCCTGCACTGAGAAGAAGCAAACAAAGGAGAGGGAGAACCATGAGGAGAACCCTGTTTTCTCTTTTCATGGGGAAGATCCTCCCCCAAGGGATTGAAGAAGGGCGTCGAGTTCCGTATTCATGCGGGCTATATCCTCGGCACTTAGGGTAATCGATTGGCTTTTCTCTAAAAGCCAGTTGAGAAGTTCGAGCCTTTTTTCAATGAGGGCAAGTTTAGGTGAGGAAGTGTTTTGTGCCCTTTGTGTGCTTTCGATTTCCTGGAGGTGTTTCTGGAGTTTTTGGATTTGTTCTTCATAAGAAACACTGAGAGGTGAGGGAGAGACAAGGCTGTTGCTAACAGTCACATAATTGGTAACGATATTGGTTACGAAGATCACAGAAACCGCAGAAGGGGAGACAGGGAGTGTCTTCTGTGCCTCGTCCAGGGTATTCTGAGGAGTGGGGGGAGAAAGTTTTTGGGGTGGGGTTTGTGAGGAAGGGGGGAGAGAGTTTTTTGCAAATGGATCACTCTCTGGAAACCACGTCGGTGAAGAAGAGGAAAAAGGAGTGGAGGAAGTTCTTGATTGTGTTATGGCAGGTGGAGAAACAGGATCTGGTGAGGATTGCCTAGTGAGGTTACTGAGGGTTGCGATGAGGTTTTCTAACTTTTCAAGGAGGGCTTGCTGAAGCAGGAGGTAGTTGCTATCCCCCTTGATGATAGGAAGAGTATTGGTAAGGATAACAAGATTTGTAGTAATCCCTGAAGATGAAGGAAGTGAATTTCGATTGGTGCGAGAGGGTGTGGCGTGAGAGGGAGGAGATGCCGGAGCAGAAAAAAGAGTTTCAAAAAGGGAATTGTTCCACTGAAGGGCCTGAAGAGGTTCTCGAGAGAGAATAATCCCTCCCTCAAGACTTTCTTTGCCACGGAGTCGGTAACGATACTCGACGACGATGGCCCCATCTCGTTTTCCTTGGATGCCATATACAAAGGGGGAGTTGGGTTCAATAGAAATGGAGGGGCCAGCTGTTCTCAAACGGTGGTAGTTGGCCAAATAGACAGCACGTGGAGAAAATCCATTGTAAGCAGGGAGGAGAAAAAGCCCAGAGGTGGCATTGCTACTTACAAGGTAGTTTCCGTACTGATTCAGAGAAATCTCTCTCTCCGTCGAAATAGGGGTGCCATTCTCAAACCAGAAAAGAGGAGATGAGGTATTCTCTTCAAACGTTGTATCAAGAAGAAAACGAAAACCAACTTCACGAGCCTCTGAGGTGGTATTCGAAAGATGGATGGCAAGAAGAAAAAAAGAGCGTGTTTCCCTATTGGTGAGAAAGATGGCTGGTGTATAGACAATACCTTTCCATAGAAAACGACCCCAAAGAATATGATTTGTTTTTTGCCAGGATACGGTTTGGGTGATACCTGGGGAAAAAAAAGAGAGAGGGGACACCTCTTCCCCAGAGATGGCGAGAAACAATGACGTTGGTGGATACAGTTTTCCCTCAAAGTAGAGATAATTGGTAGGAGGTGAAAGAAGAGTAAAAGCACCGCTTTCTGTTTCCAACCAGTATGACATGCCCTTGTCTTCGAGAGATAACCATTCTATTCCAAAGAAGGTGGAAGAAACAAGCCAGAGAAGGGAAAAGACGACTCTTTTCATTCTAGGCCCCCTATCCCAAGGGAAGCGAGTTCTTCATCGAGGGCTTTTGCTTTGAGTTGAAGGAGACGAGCTTTTACTTCCAAGAGAGAAAGATAGCGTGTGTTGTCATCGAGGGTAAGGGTGCGAGAAGGAGAAGATGGGGTTTCATTGGTTGTTGTAAGATGTATCCAATTGGTGATAATCACAGTATTGGTGGTTTCTCTTTGGAGGATGTGAGGCATAGCGAAAGCTACTTCATTGAGAGAGGAAGACGGTGGGGTGGGAGAGGTGGTCTCTTTTGTGGGATGAGAAGGCGAGGAAGACGAGGGAAGAGGGGACGTTAAAAGGGAAATATAGGGGCTGTCAGGATATTCCCTGGCGAGCCAACTTTGGTAGCGACTTGCCTCTGAAGAATTTCCACTTGCTATGGCACAGACAGCGGCATAGTAAAGCGCCGCAGGATTTACTAAAGGATCATCAAATTCTGTAACATAGGTTTCAAAGAGTTTGGCTGCCTCCTGATAGGAGCCAATCTTGTAAGAGGACTTGGCCATACCAAGAAGAGATTGTTTGAGTAGACGCGTGTTTTTTGTGTTTTTGAAGGCCTGTTCAAAGAAATAGCGACTGAGGTAGTGATTTTTTTCTTTATATGCAGCTTCTCCTCCAAGAATAGCTACCTCGGAAAAAAATGCTGAGAGGGGAAAACGAGAGAGGTAGCTTCGGACCTCTGTCATCACTTCTGTGTAGCGCTTCTTTTGATAAAGGGCATGGATATAGTTGGCCGTCGCTTCGTCAAGAGAGACCGTTGAGGTTATACAGGCAATCATGAGAAGAAAAAGTGAAAGAGAAAAAAGAGAATATCTTGTTGGTGGCATATCTTTCCATCCTGCCCTTTTTCTTTATTTTATCGGCAAAAAATAGGGAAAAATAGAGTTTTTGAAGGGAAAGGAGCGGGGCTTTTCTTGGGGTATGGGGGAGGGGCGTGTTCTTGCTATACATATGTTTCAGGTAACTTGCTGAAATAGGTGAATAGCTTTCGTCTTTTTTGATTCTCCAAAAGGCATGTGTTTTCTCCTTCATATGTTGTGAAAAGTCGCCAGAGAGATTTTTCCGGGTCAAGGCCTTATGAAAAAGGGGAGGAGGAGACAAGAAAAGGAAATCCCTTCAGAGAAAGGGGGATTGTTGAAAAGTCTTTTGATGTACTCGTTTTCTTGTCCTAAGAGATTCAGTGGTAATGAAGGAAAGTCACTCTTGTGCTTCTCACAAAAGCATTGGTTCTTGGATGAGCTTTCGATAAGGGAGAAGAAGATTTCCATGGGAAATGAGAGAAAGAAGTTTTTCTCTTCGATCGCTGGGCGCAGAACACCAAGAAAAAAAGCAAAACTCGTCAATATAGCGTTGGGGGTGTTTCCTACATCCGTAATGATAAAGAGAAGCAAGGCGGTGGTGAAGGTTTTTGAACAGAATGAAAAACGAAGGGGAGGTTTCCTGGGAGAGGAGAGATATTCGTTGTGAGCAAACATTGGCAAGAATTTTTGGTGAAATGGTAGCCGTGAGATGGATGTGAAAAAGGGAGGGAGAGGAGGGGGTAGTGCACTCGATACGTTGGAAAGGTGTCCCGTTTCTTTTTTGGAGGTTTTTGATCCCTGGGAGAAAAAAGAAACTTTTCAGGATGTAACGAAAATGGCGTTTGTGTTGTTGGGAGAGGGCTCTCATGAGATTGCGGATTTTGTGGAAGAGAAGCCAAGCAGAGGGATAACTGATACCAAGGCGACTTGCCAGATGAACGGCGTTGGTATTTCCTTGGCTGATAATGGCAAGGGCAAGAAGCCAGGTCGTGAGGGGGAGGTGGCTATTTCTCATGATAGAGAGGCTTTTGAGAGAGAACTGGTGACGGCAGTGAGAACACTGGTAAAGAGGGCGTGAGGTGAGTCGATAGACAGTATGGTTGCATCGAGGACAAAGAATGTTTTTTCCCCAAAAGAGATTTTCGAAGAACTGAATGGCCTCCTCATTAGTATAAGTAGGCATTTGGTTTACCATAGAAACCTCCTTCTTCTATATTTCCTCTATAAGGTATCGAAAAATTTTTGTTAAATTTGTCATGTTAGAGTTAGAGATGTGTTAAAAGGAGAATTTTTTTGCTATTACGATGTTTCAGCTTTGGGATTTTTTGGCTGAAATATGATGAGAGCTTACTTCTATCCTTCAGGTATCGTTTCACGTCGTTAATTACACGCTGAAACATCATTATCCCCCCCTCTTCCCTCACAAAAAAAATGAAAAAAGGCGGGCAAGTTCTTGGAAAAGAGGTTGTCTTGGTTGATGTGGAGAGTTTCTCTTGACCGTATCATGGATGAAGCCAAAAGCCCGATTGCGTTTCCACAACGTCATCAAAAGCCCTTTTTTACGAAAAAAAACAAAAAAATCTCCCAAACCCCTTGACAAACAAAAAATTTTGTGTATAATACTACATAGAAAACCTTAAGAAAAATCCGAAAGGAGGAGGTAAAAGGTTATGAAGAGAATTTTTGGGTTAGTTTCGGTGTTGTTGGTGTTAGGCTTAGTTGGCTGTGCCCAGTTGGATGCAGCGAAGACAAAAGAGGGTTCACTGATTACTCCGACGAAAATCACGGTTAAAATTGCTGCTGATGCTACTCCTAGTGCTCCTCTTCCCTCAAATCCTTATATCTGGGCAGTGGGTGACCTGGGAGGTGCTGCTGGTGGTACCGTCGATTTTTGGAGTAGTAAGGCAAAGTTGGTAGGGCAATATGGAGTGGCTCACACGGTGGTAGCGACAAATCTCTCTGTTAATTATTGGGATTCGGCTACGGACCTTGATTTTAAATTTGTGATTACATCAGGGGATTCTGCCCCCGCGGGTGGGTGTGAGATTAATAATGG
>JAOADA010000015.1 GCA_026417555.1 Brevinematales bacterium | reverse complement strand
CCCTTATATAATAAAAGTCAAGAGGTTTGAAAATTTTTTTATCTTTTTCTCAAAAAGGAGAAACTCCTTTTTCTTACTCCCTTCTCTCCATGCCAAAGTATTCTTTGTACTATGGTTCTCACTTGTTTGCATATCTCAAAAGACTCCTCTGCCTCTTGCTCATTAGTTATCCATTCTTTCGTTAATTCTTTCATAGCTCTATCCCTTTTGTGAATATATCCTTTTATATTTGCAGCTTCTACTGGAAATCTTTTGTTAGTCTTCATTATAACCAGGAAATCAATATCACTATCCTTTGTTGGATTACCAGAAGCATAAGAACCAAAAAGAATAACTTTCTGGGCTTTGAAGTGTTGTTTGATAAAAGAGGCTATCTCTTGAAGAATATTCTGTAGATTCTCACTCACCCACCACCTCCAGCATGCCAAAGCCTTCACTGCGGCGGGCACCGATGCCTACATCATAAAGATAAGTCAAGGCCTGAGGAGAGCCTTCGAGAGTAATCTCTCCCTTGATCCCAGGAAACGTGAGAAGATAGGGATGTGTGGGGTTAGCCGACCCGTGAAGAAGAGGAACCACCTGAGCACTCAGATTGGTAATCCTCAGGTTTTCCTTGGTGAGAAAACACAAATTTCTTTGAAGAACTTCCCTGAATTGGGAAAGAGACACCCCTTTCCATACCTTCCAGTGGTCACCCTCTTTCCCTTGGTCTCGTGTCCGGAGAGGGAGATCTTTTGGATAAAGATAGAAATCCCCGTTTTCTTCATCCCTCACCAAGAAAGGGGAGAGGGTTTTGAAGACAAGACAAGACTGAGAAAACACTTGCTGGGGCAAAAGCCTACACTTGCGAAGAGTGATAGGCTTGCCAAAAAGCGTATACTGTTTGATGGCCAACAGACCATTGTACACCCGCATCAAAAATTCATAATCACTCGTAGAAAAAAAGAATTGAAAAAAATCCCCATCAAGGATAGACACCCTCCCCCTCTGCAATAGGGGAAAATAGGCAGAAAAGGTAAAAGGTTTTTGTTGATTTGTGACATACCATCTCTCATAAAACTGTTCGCCATCCGTGCCACTGTGTTTGAGTGCCTCTTTCACAAAAGACAAGAGATACCGTCTTGAATCAGGGGGGATCGTGGTTCCCCGTTCCAGAGCAATCTGACACGCAAGACGCATGGGTTTCTCCTTTTTTATACTTCCTTCATATCATTATACCAAGATTATAAAAAAAGTCAAGTCGTTTGAAAAGAATTTGCCCTCCATACAGCCTAAGGTATTCTTTCTGCTTTTCGTTCCCTTTGCCTGTCACACGTCATCCGTATCTCCAGAGCAAGTGTCCATGAGGTGGTGCCACGTGCAGGAAGAGAAGAAATCATCCCTCGTTCATAGGCCTCATCAAGACGATCATAGTACCCCGTGGCTGGTTCAATCGCGAGGTTATACTCTCCTTTGAACCCTCCATGGTTATACCATATCCCAAGATAAGGAAGATACTCACTCCTCCACGAGATAGCAAGGCACACCCCCGGCCAACGAAGAAACGCAGAAGAGCAACGCACATGAGGAGGAAGATAGATTTTGGCTGTTTTCTCTCCCTTCCAAACAAAGGGCTTTCTGAGATCATGGCCTTGACATACAGGCCAGGAAACTGGTATGTCTTTCTCTCCCAGAAATGTTTCCGCATGCACAGGGATAACCTCTTCTATACCCGGTATATCCAGAGAGAGGTCTTTCATATCCCAAAGGGCATGCCATGCCCAGAGATACGGCACCCCCTCATCCGAGAGATTGGTCAACAGGTAGGACACACGACAGAGGTTCTCTTCCAGGGAGATTTCCCTCTCAAAAAGAAGAGGGAGAGTCTCACACCTCACCCTTCCTCGAAGGATGTTCCCCTCTACCTCCATCTCCCACGCTCGAGCCCATACCTCCCCATGGTCAGGAAAATACCTTCCACGCCAACAGCAGGGATCAATCGTGGGAAGCATTTCATCCCATCCCGAGGTATCATACTCAGCAAAAGATGATCCTACTTTCGCAGGACGATATGGTGTCTGGGGTTGAAAGAGGAGTTCCTTTCCCAAAGGTTTTAGAAAAAAAGAGATCACCTTGCCACCAAGCTGGGGAAGGGCAACAAGGCGAAGAAAGTCATTTTCACAAACCAGGGGAGTGATTCCCGAAGAAATCATCTCATGTCACCGTATCCCTCAGGATGATGTTTATGCCAGTTCCACGCTGTTTCAATGATCGTTGCCAGATCAGCATACTTGGGCTTCCATCCAAGTTCGGCTTTTGCCCTCTCTGATGAAGCCACCAACGCAGGAGGATCTCCTGGGCGACGAGGAGCCATCTCCTGGGGTATCTTGATCCCTGTCACCTTTTCCGCTGTCTCTATAACCTCTTTCACCGAAAATCCCAAGCCATTCCCCAGATTGTAGGTACCACTCTCCTTGCCACTCCGTAGCCTCTGAAGAGCCAGGTAGTGTGCCTGGGCAAGATCACACACATGAATATAATCCCTGATACAGGTTCCATCAGGGGTAGGATAGTCATTCCCAAAAATCTTTATGGAGGGACGCTTCCCCAAGGCTGTCTGAAGCACAAGAGGGATTAAATGAGTTTCTGGATGATGATCTTCCCCTATCTTTCCACTCGGATGGGCTCCGCTTGCATTAAAGTAACGGAGGATCACATATTTCAAACCATGAGCCTGCGATGTCCATCTGATGGCTTTTTCTACCGTGAGCTTGGTCTCTCCATACGGATTTGTGGGAACGGTAGGAAAATCCTCTGTGATAGGGCTCTTTTCCACAGCCCCATACGTGGCTGCTGTTGAGGAAAACACAAGGTAGGGTGTTTTTGCCTCCACCATGGCACTCAAGATATTGAGGCTCAAGGCCACATTATTTTGATAATACTTCATGGGAAGTTGGACTGATTCTCCTACTTCAATATATGCGGCAAAGTTGATCACCCCCTCAATATCATACTTGCGAAAGAGTTTTCTCACAAACTCCTCATCCCGAAGATCCCCTTTCACCAGTTTTCCCCCTTGGAGAGCGGCTTTATGACCTTTTTCCAGATTGTCAGCCACAAGAATCTCCTCTCCATGATCAAGAAGTTCCCAGACAGTGTGACTCCCAATATACCCAGCTCCACCACATACAAGAATAGCCATAGCTACCTCCACCTGTTATGTTCTTCGTTTCTTTCTTTTTCAAGAGTCTTCTGGCAAGAAAACACCCTCACCAAAAAATTTCTTGCCGCCTCTCGCAACTCCTTATCCTCCAGTCGTGTCACCATAGCCTCTATCTCTTGTCTGATCTCTTCAGACACCTCAAGAGAAAACGTCTCGGCGGCTTCACCGTGGGACTGTTGTATGTGTGGTTCTCTGGGGAGAGTTTTCACAAGTTTCCACACAATCTTTCGTATAGGATGAGATACAAGCCTCTCTAATCTCACAAGAATCTCTGTTTCATAGAGTTTGAGTTCTGAGAGCCAATAACTATCATCAACAAGGACTGTTAACTCATCATTGGCATACGACACAGGAAGCGTATGTCTCGCCCCAACTACCCCAACACACTCATCCCAAACCTCGCGAATCTCTATCACTACATTTCCGTAGGGAAGAGAACGATTCAAAGCATATTTGATCACCTCGGCAAAAGACACCATTCTACCACCCAAAAAGACCTCCTTTTGTCTTTGGCAGATATTTGGAGTATTCCTTCTTGTCAATAATAGTTTTGAGGTAGTCTTTTTCCTTGTGGGCCCGAACCTGAGGATAAAGCTTTGGTTCAGCAAAACGAAGTTCTCCTATTATACCCTGGAGCGAGGGGTTGAGCTCTCTCATGGGGGTAAGCTCTTTCTCACCGAGGATTACCCTCTCTCCACTTACACGAATCACCACCTCTTCCTCAGCACGAAGTGGTATTTCATAGAGAAGCCGCCTTCCTCTGTCATTGTGGACAAAACGACATACAACGGACGACAGTCCTTTCATCTTTATCATATAGAGAGACGCCTTTCCCTCTCGTTGAAAACGAATATCCATGCTCCCTTCTCCCAGGGCAATCCGACTCTGGAACGCATTCCATCGAGAGGGTATATGGGGTTCAAAGAGAACGGCATCCTCAAGAAGCATGGGCCTCACCCCAAGGTAATCCTGAAATGCATTTCTAGCAAACTCTGAGATACTCCATGCCTGGGCATAGGTACCAGAGAGTTTGATCCTCCCATCAGGACCTGGCAAGGCATCTATCAATTCACTCATATTTCCCCGACACCCCATGGAAACAATCTGAAATGACAGATTCGTAGTCAAGGCATACGCAAGTTCTGTATATCCATGCTTCACCAGTGCCGTAATAGTAAACCCAGCATTCCATCCCCACACGGTTCCATTATGATACGCGGCATCCTTGTGATAATTCGGTTGATTATCATGATAAGGATGGAAAAACACATCCTTTGGTGAAAGAGAAGCAATCCCATAAGGGAAAAGAAGCTCAGAGATCGTTTTTTTCACCATGAGGGCTTCCTTATCCAAAGGAAGGAGAGGATCAAATAAAGGAATGGAGATAAGCATCAAAGCGTTCGGTCGAAGACGCATATCTTGCGTTCCATCAGCAAGAACACGATCAGCTATGTTTTTGTGATACTCGTTCCAGAATACCCTCACAAAATTGGTCCGTAGGTTATCATACACAGCTTGCCATCGAGCAGCATTTTCATTGTCATTTTGCATCTTGGCCAATTGTACCCCTACCTGCAAGGCACTTGCCCACAAGGCTTGAATCTCCACCGCACGGTTTCCCCTGGGAGACCACTCCTTGCCAGGACCACGGGAGGCATCCATCCAGGTATCCTGATCCCCGTGGGTGAGAAAGCCTTGACTATCTACATAATTTTGAAGAGCCCCATTGAGGGCTATCACCACGGTTGGGTAAATAGCCTTGACAAATTCCTTGTCCTTTGTATACGACAGATACTCATACACCTCACGAATGAGCCACGGAGTTCCATCCGTCGTATTGTAGATAATACTCCCTCCCGCTGCCACACGGTTGGGAACCCTTCCAAACTCCTTGTTGGTGAGTACGGCATACGACACCCTCACTTGAGGAAACTCCTGTCGAAGCGTGGCCAATCTTTTCTCTACCTCACTGGCTCTCTCAAGCCATTGGTTATCAAGGGTGAGAGAGACCTTCTCATTCTTTACAACGGCGTCCTTGCCAAACAATTGGCCAAGCCTTGTTTTGATCTCTTTGGCCTTGTCACCAGTATCACTCACCTCGATATAAGGGATCCCCCGGTTCTGATACATGGAAAAATTGGTGATCACCCCTTTCGCATCGTCAAAATGCCCACTCACCAAAAGCGTACCGGGTAACGCAATAAAGGTATCTCTCCCCCAGTTATCCCGAAACCAGGGAAGCCCAGCCCATATACCCTTCCCAAACTCTTCCACCAAAAAAAGGTAACTCCCCGCAATCGACCAGGCAACGGCTTGATTAAAAAGATCATCATCCGTCCAAAGAAAACTCCTCGTATGTCGGGCATACACCTCTTCTTTGTTTTTGGCGTAAAAGTTTTGTCCCACCCAGAGAGAAACCTTGCGGATAGCCTCTTCCCTTGTGAAACCAAAGGCCACATACACATGCATTGTTTTCACAGGTTGGGCAGAGATGATCTTCAAAGTAAGGAAAGATGCTTTTTGTTTAAGCCACGTCTCCTCAGACGAGAATCGCTCCCAGGTATAAGAAACATCAACACCTACAGCTACATAGCCGGGAATATCACTTGCCTTTTCAGAACGGGTGATGAGAAGAATATTTTTCTCGTTAGTCACCTGAACCTGAGAAGGTTCATTGAAGAGAAGAAGTGCCCCAAGAACATCCCCCTGGGGGTGACTCACCTCAATCCCTAAACCAAGCTGACGAGAAAACAAAGCCAACTCCTCCCTTGTCCCATCCTTGTAGAGTGTCCGTACTCCATACAGAAGAATCTCCGAGGCTGTCGCTTCTTTGGTCTTGTTAAGAATCCCCCCTCCACGCAAAGCCGTTACATCACCAAAAAGATTCCGATTCTTGAAAAGATATCCTTGTCCCTGACGATAACTATGCGTCGCATTCTCATAATATCCTGCCACGTTATCCCCATAGACATACTGGGCCCGTTCACCTGCCGGGACAACAATTTTTGTTTTCTCATAGAACTCCTCAAGAGAAGGAAGCCCCATCATACTTCCCACCATCCCCAAAAACACCAGGAAAAAAAAAGATTTTTTCATTCTTTTCCTCCTATTTTGAAAATTCGGGTGGAAGAATAGTAATCTCATCAATAAATTGATGATAAAAGGCATGGATCTGTTCGATTTTTTTCTTGGCGAGGGGATACATCATATCAGGAAGCGCATAGTCATCAAAAAGTTTTTTGATCTCACTGAGAAGAGTTTCCTTCATCTGATCCACGGTCATAAACGCTCCTTCAGAAGCCATACCCTCAATCGAGAGAAGAAACTTCTTCACTATGTGAATCATATCCAAGATGTTCTTGAGAATGGCCAGGTTTTCTTTGTGCAGATTCGTATGAATCTGATCCTCCGCACAGCGAGTTTCATACACCCGAATTTGTTCTTCAGCATACTTCTCCCACAGATGAAAAACATCCAAAAGAAGGGTATGATACAACTTTGTTTCAAGCTTGCGTTTCATGCCATTCCTCCTTACGTTATTGTACACAAGAAAAAGAAAATAATCAAGTGTTTCACCTATTTTTTGTCTTTCAATGGGAGTACCCAGTGAGCATCGTGAGTGCAAAAACCATAGTTGAAGAGCTTATGGCCTTTTTGTTCCTTGGAAATCCTTTTTTCCCCTTTGATCAAAGAAAAAACGTACCCACAGAGAAAAGAAAAAGGGGATTTTTGTTTTTTTTCAAAGAAATCACCCTCTCTGAGGGTATAAAAAAGAAACGATCATACGATACTGGAACCATCACCGACGTCACAGTGTTTTTGTAAACAAAACAAGATTTTTCCTCTTCTGTGAAATGGAACGTCTTCTGTGATCACATCCAAAGAGAAGACGTTTTTGAAAACTTGCGTTTTCCCCTCCTCTGCCCTATCATAAAAAGAAAAGGCAGGAAACTATGCTCTCGTTTCTTTCAGGAAAGGTGGTCGAAATCACAGAAGAGAGTGTCATTCTTGATCACCAAGGCATAGGGTTTATGATTGTCACTCCTCTCTCGGTAACGAAACACATCAAAGTAGGGGAGTCAATCACCCTCTATACCCATCTCATGATCCGAGAAACAGAGGTGGCCCTCTATGGTTTTCTGGATGCCTCTGAGAGACGACTCTTTCTTTCACTTCAAGAGGTGAGCGGGGTAGGTCCAAAGCAGGCACTGAGAATTCTCTCTGAACTCTCGGCAGCCGATCTCCGGAGCCTCATTATTCAGGGAGATAGTGCTCGTCTCTCCCGTATCAAGGGGATTGGACCAAAAACTGCCTCCCGTATCATTCTTGAGCTTCAGGACAGAATGAAAAAACTCCCCTTCGAAGGGGAGAAATCTTCTCCTCTCGCTGAGAGAAGGCTCGAACTTCTGATGACGATGCGCGTCCTTGGATACACTGACCAGGAGTGCGGCAAAATGATAGAGACGATGCTCCAGGACATCTCCCTCCAAAAGCTTTCCCTCGAAGATCAGGTCAAACACTTGTTGTCCCTTCTTTCCAGGAGGCCCTCATGACCCCTCGATATGAGAACCGATATGATATCCGTTTCACAGAAAAAAGTCCCGTGGGAACCATCACCATGGCTACCCTTTGTCGGTATCTCTTGGAGGTAGCCAATGACCACGCTTCTCAACTGGGGGTAGATTTTGAGAGCATGTTTCGCCATGACCTGACATGGGCTATTGTGAGGTTTGCCATGGAAATACCCTCCAACCTGTCTGAACTCACAGAGATCATTGTTACCACCTGGCCAGCCGAACAAGAGAGACTCTATGTTTACAGGGATTATGAGATCTTTTCTCCTTCCAAAGATCTTCTTGCGAGAGCCACCTCGCAGTGGATCGTCCTCAACAAAACCACACGAAAACCCGTCAGACCCCCAAAATTTCTTTCCGAGATCTATCACCACCTGTATAAAGACACTATCCCTTCCCGATATGATTTCTCCTTTACCCAGGAATGGAGCCATCGTGACAAAACCTCATCCCACGTCTATGAAACCTCGCTCATTGTTCGACGAAGTGATACTGATCTCAATGGTCATACCAATACTGCCGCCTACATTGAATTTATGGAGGAATCCATTCCTCTTGCCATGTATCACAACCATCAGCCTCGCTATTTCGAGCTTCTCTGTCTGGCAGAAAGTTTCGAAAAAGAGGAGATCCTCTCCCTGTCAGAAATCTCCTCAGATGGCAAAGAGATCCTCCATACTCTCATCCGAAAACACAACCATACTATCCTCGCGAGGGGGAAAAGCCTGTGGAACTAACTCCGGAAAAAATCTTTGAACACTTTGAACGTTACCTACGCTATGAACGACAACTCTCAGAGAATTCAATAGAGGCATACCTTCGAGACGTAGGGGATCTTTTGGCTTTTCTGGAGAACGAACAGAAAGAGATTTTCTCCCTTTCCTACGAAGATCTGATGGAGTTTGTCATTTCTCTCTACGAGAAAGGACTTGGGGCACGAAGTGTCGCACGAAAAATCTCTGGCCTGAAGGGATTTTTTCTTTTTCTTTTGCGGATGGAGTGGATACAACACAATCCCCTTGAGCTTCTCGACACCCCCCACTATCTCAAGAAACTCCCATCCTACCTCACCGTTGAGGAGATCGAGGCCATGATCCAGCCCGCAGAAGAGAGTTTTCAAGAGATACGGGATAGTTGTGCGATCGAATTCCTCTACTCCTGTGGACTTCGGGTTTCAGAGCTGTGTGGTCTCTCGTTTCATCATATCCTTCGGGATGAGCGTTTGATTCGGGTGATAGGAAAGGGAAACAAAGAGAGACTCGTTCCTCTGGGGAAACGGGCTATGGAGTGGCTAGATCGTTATCTTCCCTACCGAGCTGCCCTCTTGGCAGGGAAAAAAAATAGAGACGAGGTGTTTCTCTCCCGCCTTGGAAAACCCCTCAGTCGTGTTTCGGTCTGGAGTATCGTCAAAGCCCGGGCCAGACGAGCCCAGATATCTCTCAACATTTCCCCACACACCCTCCGCCATAGTTTTGCCACCCATCTGGTCACGCAGGGAGCAGATCTTCGTGGAGTCCAAGAGCTCTTGGGTCATGCCGATATCTCCACCACGCAGATCTACACCCATGTCTCTCCATCCTACCTCAAACAGGAACACGAAACCTACCACCCCCTCGAACAAAACAACAAACACTAACCACTGCCTCTCTGTCCCCTTCTTCTCACACTCCCTTGCCCTGTTGAGAAAACAGTGAAAAAATACCAATGCGACCTTGCCCATCCTACAAGACGCTACAACCTCTCAAAGAGGAGAAAATGAGGTTTTTATGTTCTCATATTGCTCTTTTATGTGCCATAGAATCACAAAAAAAAGAAAAAAACCTTGCAAAAAGTCCCTCTCTTACCTATACTATAGGTAACCTTATCAAAGGAGGAAAGCCATGAGAGAGAGTGGAAAAGTTCGTGAAGTGAATGGTAACCATGTGGTGATCACCATAACTGAGCATCGTGCCTCCTCCTGCAACCAGTGCAGTTTGCATGGCCATTGCCATAGAGAAAATGGGGAACGAATCCTCACCCTCTGGACAAAAGACCAGTGGCAAGTAGGAGATGAGGTATGGGTAGAGATACGCGAAGAAGTGTTAATTGAGATTGCGACGCTTTTGTTTTTCGTTCCTACCCTTCTTTTGATTGGAGGAAGCGCTCTTTTGAGCCACTGGCTCCCCCAACTTTGGAGTGTGGTAGCAGCATTGGGGATGGTAGGGGGATATTTTTGTCTCTTACGTGGTCTCACCCCCAAGATTATGCGTCGGGTAAGAATTCTTCCCAAGGAAAGCGTTGCGGAGGTGTATGATGAAGTCAGTCACTATACACGATATCCAGAAAACATTGGGGTGTGAGATCCTCTACGAGGCCAGTACGATTCCTATCAAGGGAGTCGTCGCTTCTGGACTTATGAGCGACGTGCTTACGACGGAGATGGAGGATTTTCTCCTGGTGTGCAACCTTGCCAATGCCCAAGTGGTACGAACAGCCTACATGGTAGGGGCCCCAGCCATTCTTGTCACCAATGCCAAACAGATCCCCCCAGATTTTCTTGATCTGTGTCATGAACATCACATCAATCTTCTTCGTACGGAGTATTCTTTATTCGAGGCGTGTGTCCTTTTAGGAGAACTTTTCCCAGTGAAACGGAGGGAAAAGTGAAAAACCCTATTCCTATCAGTACCGACAAGTCTGCCAATGCCGTGATGGAAATCCTGCTTCGTCTCAAGGTGAGAGATGCGATGCAGAAGAAAATCTACACAGCCTCTCCCGATGACACTATGCGAATGGTTCAAAATATCATGAAACAAAAGAAAATCTCTGGTGTCCCGATTGTAGAAGGCCAAAACCTCGTAGGGATTGTGTCTGTGAACGATATCATCAATGCCCTTGATGGAGGGTATATCAATGACGCTGTGAAAAATCACATGTCCACCTCCCTCATTGTCCTTGAGGATGATATGCCCCTTTCGTTTGCGTTGTCATTTTTCAACAAATTTTCTTATAGACGTTTTCCCGTCATCAATCGAGACAAACACCTGGTAGGGATGCTCACCAGTCGAGATATCCTCTCTGCTCTCGTTGCAGAACTCAACAAGGAGATCAAAAGTCTGGAGAATAAGATCAAAGAGCGGCCAGATGTTTCTCAGGCTATTTTTCGAGAGTTTGCCATCAAACGGTATGACTTTGAGCATGCTGGGCAAGCCTCTTTTGAACTCAAGCGACTCCTGAAGGAAAAAAAGATCTCCCCTGCTCTTATTCGTCGGGCCTCTATAGCCTCATATGAACTCGAGATGAACATTGTGATCCACTCCGTAGGAGGCAAGATGAGTTTCATCATCGATGATCACAAGATTGAGATTCTCGCCAAGGATGATGGTCCAGGAATTGCAGATGTAGAAGCCGCCCTCAGAGAAGGTTTTTCGACAGCAAGTGAATGGATACGGTCCTTAGGGTTTGGAGCTGGGATGGGTCTTCCCAATACCAAACGGGTTTCTGACGAGTTTACCATCTCTTCTGAGGTCGGGAAAGGAACCGAAATACAATCGATTATCTATCTGGAGGGAAAACCATGACCGTCACAGAAATTGCCAAAACCCTTGGTTTTGAGGTGGTAAACACAAGCTATGCCGATGGAGAGGTGACAACAGGTTACACCTCGGATCTCCTGAGTGATGTAATGGCCAATGCCGAAGAAGGGTGTATTCTGATCACCATCCAGGCCCACAAGAACACCATTGCCGTCGCTACCATGGTAGGGGCTTCTGCCATCCTGATCTGCAATGCCAGACAGATCCCCGAGGACATGATCCAGGCAGCCGATAGTGAGTCTCTGCCCCTTCTGAGGACAGGACTCAATCAGTACCAGGCTTCCTATCGCGTTCACGATCTTATCAAGGCATGACTTTCCGCTGTGATCTCCATATCCATTCTTGCCTCTCTCCCTGTGGGGATCTCACCATGTCGCCCAAACGGATCGTGGAAGAGGCCCTTCGACACAATCTGGATATTGTGGCACTCACAGACCATAACAGTGCCCTCAATTGCCCAGCGTTTTTTTCTTTGGCGACACAATCAGGTATTCTCCCCATTTGTGGGTTAGAAATCACTTCTCGAGAAGAGGTTCATATTCTTGCTCTTTTTGAAACCCCTTCTCAAGCCCTCTCTCTCGGAGAGTGGATCTATGAGGCTCTTGCTCCTCTCTCATTTGATCCAGAAAAATACGGGGATCAGGTTTACGTGGACACGGATGAGGTGATCTTGGGAGCAGTCGATCGTTATCTTGGACAGGCGTGTGAGTATTCGTTAGAGGAGATTATACACGCTATTCACAACCACGAGGGACTGGCTATCCCCTCCCACATTGACAGGCCAGGAAGTGGCCTTCTTGACAACCTGGGGTTTCTTCTCCCCCCGGAGGAGACAGGCTTTGATGCCATCGAGCTCTCCAAGTCTTATTGGCTCTCTCCGTATCCTCTTCCCAACCAGCACAAATATGCTTGTCTCGCCTCGTCGGATGCCCACTATCCCGACGCCATTGGATGCCTCTTCACCCTGTGCGAGATGGAAGAAAAATCATGGAAGGCTTTTGCAAAGGCCCTCAAAAACAAAAACCTCCACATCCCCCCTCTTGTGTGATACCCCCAGAAAATTGGGGAAGAAGAGAAGAATTTCTCGAAAATATTGAATAAAAATAAAACCTGTAGTATAATTTTATAAAGAAATATAAAAGGAGTCCCACAATGGCCAAAATTATCCTTTCTATTGACCAAGGAGCCAAAAATACAGGCTGTCTCATTGGGCAAGAAGGAAGTTATTTTCAAGGAGTTGTATTGACCCTCAACGAGAAAGATCTCCAACTATCCCTGGCCGACAGAAGATCAAAAAGACATCAAAAAAGAAATTCACTCCGACGAAAGCTTGCCAAGCGGCTTTTCAAACTTATTCTCAAAGAAGAGTTCTCTCTCGATATTGAGCGTATTCATGAAAAGCAAAAAGAATTTCTCTATGGCCTTTTGAATAGAAGAGGAT
>JAOADA010000014.1 GCA_026417555.1 Brevinematales bacterium | reverse complement strand
CTTGAAACTATTATTGAGGCAGTGAGAAGGCCGATGGGAGAAGAGAAACAATTATGGCTTTTGAGGTTTCTTTTACAATACGTTAATGGAAAACGCAACAAGAAGGTATCCTCTGTTTTGGGAGCAGATCTTACTGTATTGAGTCGTCGAATACTATCTAAAGTGGCAAGTGAAATTAATATTTAATGGGGCTTTGAGATCCTGTTTGTTTATTTTCTAGGACATACACAGGAGGATGAGAAAAAAATTATCTTTTAACAAAGAGGGGATATGGGTAGGCTTTTGGGGCAAGGGTTTCTGTTTGCTTTTTGCTCTTTTGCCCGTTATAATATGTCGTTATACTATAAAAAACGAGGCTGGTATGAAGGGTATTGTTTTGGCGGGAGGGAGTGGGACTCGTCTTTATCCTGTGACACGGGCGGTTTCTAAACAGCTTCTTCCCCTCTTTGATAAGCCGATGGTGTATTATCCTCTTTCGGTGTTGATGCTTGCAGGGATTCGGGATATCTTGATCATCTCGACACCTCAAGATCTTCCTCTCTTTGAGAGACTTTTGGGTGATGGTTCTCAGTGGGGGGTGAGATTTGCCTATCGAGAGCAGCCAAAACCGGAAGGGCTTGCCCAGGCGTTTCTTATTGGTGAGAGCTTCATTGGCCAGGATGCAAGTTGTCTTGTGTTGGGAGACAATATTTTCTATGGGTATGGGTTTTCTGAGAAACTGACGCGTGCGGCTTCTCTGACGAAAGGGGCTATGGTTTTTGCTTACCATGTGGAGGATCCCGAACGCTATGGGGTGGTGGAGTTTGACAAAACCGGACGGGCTATCTCTCTTGAGGAGAAACCGGCTCGGCCACGTTCTTCATATGCGGTGACAGGGCTCTATTTTTATGATAATACGGTGATTTCCAAGGCCAAAACATTGAAGCCCTCGGCTCGAGGGGAACTTGAAATTACAGATCTCAATCGTTTGTATCTTGAAGAGGGAACGCTTCAGGTGGAGATTTTGGGACGGGGGTATGCCTGGCTTGATACTGGTACCCACGAGAGTCTGCTTGAGGCTTCGACTTTTATTGAGACAATTGAACATCGGCAGGGACTCAAAGTAGCCTGTCTGGAAGAGATTGCTGTTCTCAAGGGGTTTATTTCTCTTGAGGAGTTTCGTCGGTTGGGAGAAGCGATGAAGAATAACCAGTATGGGCAGTATATTCTCAAACGTGCTGAGGAGATGGCTCATGGGATTTGAGGCCACTCCCCTTGAAGGGGTCTGGGTATACACCCCTAGGGTTTTTCAGGATGATCGGGGGTATTTTTTTGAGAGTTATAACCAAAAGGTGTTTGAGAGTCATGGCATTGGGGCGAGATTTGTTCAGGACAATCAATCTTTGTCGAAAAAGGGGGTACTGAGAGGACTTCACTTTCAAAAACCTCCCCATGCTCAGGCAAAGTTGGTGAGGGTTATTCGAGGGCTTATCTGGGATGTGGTTGTGGATATGAGGTCCTCGTCTCCAACCTACCGTCGGTGGTTTGGGGTGGAGCTCTCTGACACCAATTTTCGCCAGATCTATATTCCTCGAGGGTGTGCCCATGGATTTCTGGTCCTCTCCGAAGAGGCTATTGTAGCCTACAAGGCAGATAATTTTTATCACCCAGAGGCCGATGGGGGGATACGATACGATGATCCTGATATTGCTATTGAATGGCCGATAAAGATTGATGAAGCGCTTCTTTCCCAGAAAGATAAAAACCTTCCTTTTTTGCGAGAGATAGGAGAGGTTTTTGGAGGTGAATGGTGAGGATATTGATCACGGGCGCTTTGGGGCAACTGGGACAGGAAATACGGCGTCTGGCTGAAACCTCTTCTCATGAATTTGCCTTTACTGATAGGGAAGACTTGGATATTACCGATGCCAAGGCTGTTGATGAGGCACTTTCTTCTGGTTTTGATGGGGTGATAAACTGTGCAGCCTATACTGCTGTGGACAAAGCAGAAACAGACAAAACCCTGTGTTATGCCCTCAATAGTGAGGCGGTGGAGATTCTGGCTCGAAGCTGTCATAGGCATGGGGCTTTCCTGGTGCATATATCAACAGATTTTGTCTTTGATGGGAGACAGTTTCGTCCCTATCAGGAAACTGACGATCCCAATCCCCTGTCGGTGTATGGAGCAAGTAAGCTTGAGGGTGAGGAGCGAGCGTTTGCTGGTCATGATCGGGTGAGTGTTATTCGTACGAGTTGGTTGTATTCTGTGTTTGGAAACAACTTTGTGAAAACGATTCGACGTTTGCTTGTTGAAAAAAACGAACTTCGGGTGATCTTTGACCAAGTAGGTACTCCAACATCGGCAAGGACGCTTGCAGATGTGATAGTGAAGCATCTTGAGTTTTGGGCAGAGTCTCCCAATATGCTCTATCACTATTCAAACGAGGGGGTGGCAAGTTGGTATGATTTTGCGGTAGCCATAGGACGTTTTTCAGGCATCACGACCCCCATAGTGCCTATCCATACCGAGGAGTATCCTACGCCAGCGAAGCGGCCTCACTACAGTGTCCTTGACAAGACCAAGATCAAAGAGAGCCTGGGGATAACAATTCCACACTGGATGAACGTTTTGGAAGAAACCCTACACGAACTCAACCAAGGAGCATAACTATGGAAAAGAGTATTCTTGTGACAGGG
The DNA here is from genome assembly GCA_026417555.1 of Brevinematales bacterium. GTDB lineage: Bacteria > Spirochaetota > Brevinematia > Brevinematales > Thermospiraceae > Thermospira. Next base: position 11,293 of record JAOADA010000014.1, on the reverse strand, counting down.
GGATGTGGATTTATTGCTTCAAACTTTATCCCTTATTTTCTTGAGAAGTATCCTGACTATCGTGTGATCAATCTTGATAAACTCACCTATGCCGGAAGTCCAGAAAATCTCTCTGAGGTGAGGAATCATCCTCGCTACTTGTTTGTTCGAGGGGATATTCGGAGTCGGGATTTGGTGGAGTATCTGTTTGAGTTGTATGATATCCGTGGTGTGATTCATTTTGCCGCTGAGTCCCATGTAGATAACTCTATCCACAATCCAGGGGTTTTTGTCGAAACCAATGTTTTGGGGACGTATATCCTTCTTGATGTGGCCAGACGCTTCTGGCTCTCAGAACCTCATAAACCGAAAAAAGGCTATGAGGGGTGTCGGTTCCACCATATCTCCACTGATGAGGTGTATGGAACATTGGGGGAGACAGGGTATTTTACTGAGACAACACCCTATGCCCCGAATTCTCCCTACAGTGCCTCAAAAGCCGCGAGTGATTTCATGGTACGAGCCTACACCCATACCTATGGGCTCAATACTGTCACTACCAATTGTTCCAACAATTATGGTCCCAAACAGCACGATGAGAAGCTTATTCCCACGATCATCCGGAATGCGTTGGCGGGAAAACCCATCCCCATATATGGAGATGGAAAAAATGTTCGGGATTGGTTGTATGTCCTTGATCATGCTAAAGGGATCGATCTCGTGTTTCACAAAGGAAAGACGGGAGAAACCTACAACATTGGGGGCCATAACGAACGCACTAACATTGAGATTGCTACTACTATCTGTCGTCTTTTGGATGAGAAGCATCCTCGTCCTGGTGGGGCGTCGTATGCTGATCTTATCACCTTTGTGAAGGATAGGCCAGGTCATGATAGACGGTATGCGATTGATCCCACCAAGATTGAGACAGAACTGGGGTGGAAGGCAGAAGAGACTTTTGAAACAGGGATCATCAAAACGGTAGAGTGGTATCTCCACCGCTATCTCAAGACATTATCATAGCCAAGGAGGTCTCTGTGTCCGAGATAGGAAAATGGCTCTTTGTAACGGGCCTTCTTTTCTGTCTTGTGGGAGGAGTGTTATTTTTGGGAGGGAAAACAGGTATTTTGGGGTGGTTTGGGAAATTGCCAGGGGATATTCATTACCAGGGCAAGGGGGTTGAGGTGTATATTCCCTGGGTTTCTATGTTGGTGGTGAGTCTTCTCTTCTCTCTTGTGCTCCAGCTGATAGCCTTGATGCGAAAATAGAAAAGGGCGAGGCTGGTTTTTAGGTATCAGACACCCCCATACAAAGACATGAGGAGATGTCAAAAGAGAAGGGGCTTTCTTGGGAAGCAAGGGGTTAAGTTTTTTTGGAGAGCGTGTCGAGTATATAGTATATACACCGAAGGAGGATTCCATGCGAGGGTGGAAGAGAGTCTTTATCTTTCTTTTTGTCTGTGTGGGAGGGTGTTCTACGGTTCCAAGTTCACTTCCATGGCTTGACGTAGAGTGGAAGCGCACATATGAGGTAGCCAAAAATGGTGCGACAACGTATTATTATGGGGGGGAGTTCTTTACCTTTACCTTTACCAAGAGCCTTTTTGTGTGCCAGTACTACACCAATGCCAAGCTGTCCCTCAAACAGACCTATCCCGTGGTGGGGGTAGATGAGGCAAAGACTCTCCTTTCTTATGATTGTAGTACCACAACAGAGACTCGTATTGGGGTGGTGATGTGCAAGGTGACGACCAACAAGATGGAGGTAACGAACTTTGTGATCTACATCACCAATAAGACAACCTCAGCGGCGAGTACCTCCGATCAGATGCCTGAACTGTCGGCTATAGGTTTTGAACCGAAATAGATCAGGCAAAGTATTCAAGCAAGGGTTGCCAAAGAAATCCATCGTAGGATATTTGCGAGAGTTTTTCTTCAATACGGTGTCTGGCTTGAGTGAGGGGGCGGGAGGTGACGCCGTGAGCAAGGGACAGTGAAGCCTCCACGTAAGCGGCATAGAGATCACAGTGTTTGACCATCTCTCCAGAAAGTGGAAAGGGAGAGCCTTTATAGGGGATGTTGGAAAATTCTGTCTCAATATACCAGAGAAAATCGTTGCCGATGATCCTGTTCTTTTTCTGAAAAAGGGAGGAGACTTTTTGTTGAAGTTCTTCTTTCTCGATCTCTTTGATGAGTTTTTCAAGTTCTTCGACGCTTTGCTTGACAGGGGAGATAATATCTCGCGTGAGCACCTCAGGGATGTCGTGAAAAAGCCCAAGCCAAAAATGGTGAATGGCTTGCTGGGAGATATCCATTCCGCGTTCGAGAGAAACGAGATAGGCGAGCATGGCTACCACCAGGGAGTGTCCCATGACGGAGGTTTCTGGGATACGGACAGTCTGGGTCCATCGTCTTTGGAAGCGGAGTTGTCCAATGAGATTAAAGAGTTGTTTGTATTTCCCATGGGTGGTGGCATAGGAGACAGAGGGCATTTTCTTGTAGTCGATGAGTTTCTTTTCTATTTGTGTTTTGGTCTCTTTGATGCCGTAAAGGAGCCGGTTGGAGGGGTAGATGAGATCGAATTCCCATTTGGTGGCGAGATAATGCGCTGCCCCTAGGATCTGGTGTTCGAGAGAGCGAGAGGAAGGTTCTTTGAGATCCTCCTTGAGGTGGTCGCAAAAACGAGAAAAGAAATCCGTCTCCTTCTCCTTATTCTTGCCGATGGGGGTGAGATCTTGTTCGCACTGCTTGATCACATAGGCATTGAGAGCCTCTCCCTGTTTCTCCATCAAACGGTGAAAAATAGGGGGTTTGATATCCGTGAGTTCCACACGGTGAAAATACTGAGAGATTCCCCCTTCGATGAGTTTTTGATAATCAAGAGGTCGTTGGTAAATATGCTCTTCAATCTTGGCGAGGAAAAAGGCTATCATCATCTTGTGGGCTTGTTTGTCCAGCTCAGAAAATCCCTGATCGGGGCGGATATGATCGTTCCAACGGCGGATGTAGGCCCCCTGGTGGATGCGTTCAATAAGCCTACGGGTGATCATGGGTTCTCCTAAAGAGACTGTGCAATGGTGATGGCAGACACCACGACAATATCCTCAGGGGTAGCCCCACGGGAGAGGTCATTGACGGGCCGAGACAGTCCCTGGAGAAGAGGACCATAGGCTTCAGCCTTGGCCAGGCGCTGGGTGATTTTGTAGCCAATATTTCCCGCATTGAGGTCGGGGAAGATCATCACATTGGCTTCTCCAGCCACGGGGGAGGTTGGGGCTTTGAATTTGCCTACAGAGGGTTCTACGGCAGCGTCAAACTGAAGTTCTCCATCAAAGACAAAGTCCACGTTTCGTGTGCGCATCATCTCTACAGCTTGGCGTACCTTTTCCACAGAGGGAGAGGTAGCGCTCCCGAGGGTGGAGAACGAGAGAAAAGCAACTTTGGGCTCTACTCCAAGGAGTTGGCGGCAGGTTTTGGCTGAGGCAATGGCGATGTCACAGAGTTGTTCTGGTGTGGGTTCTGGGACCACCCCACAATCAGCGTAAATAAACTGCCCTTGGGCTCCATAGGAACACTGGGGGACCTCCATAACAAAACTTCCTGAGATGGTCTTGATACCCTCCGCTGGCCTGACGACGATGAGGGAGGCCCGTACTGTTTTGGCTGTGGGGGTGAGGCTTCCTGAAACCATGGCATCAACTACCCCATCGGCAAGCATCATGGCCCCGTGATAGACATCATCTTTCATGAGTTCTTCAGCCTCTGCTTCTGTCATCCCTTTGGCTTTGCGACTCTCATAGAGCCGGTGAATGTACTCCTGAAGCTTGGGAGATTTGGTTTGGTCATAGAGAATAACCCCATCTAAGGAAATACCCTCCGAAACGGCCATGGCTCGAAGTTCGTCGGGGTTCCCAAGGACATAGAGTTCTGTGGTAAGCTTTTCACGGATGATGATTTCAGCTGCCTTGAGAACTCGGATGTCGCGTCCCTCGGGAAGTACAAGACGGCGGGGATTCTGTTTGGCTATCGAAACGATTTTGTCTTTGAATGACATATATCAACTCCTTGAAAACGGTATTTTCAGGTGTTGCGTTTTCGGCACAGTTCCCGCCAGACGGGTTCTGGTACCTTGTCAGAGATATCCCCGCCCAAGAGGGCTATCTCCTTGATAATCGAGGAACTGACGAAGAGGTTGTCTTCGCTTGCCATGAGAAACACGGTTTCTGCCTCAGGGCAGAGATGCGCGTTCATCGAAGCTACCTGGATCTCAAACTCAAAATCAGAGACAGCCCGAAGTCCACGGATAATGGCCTGGGCTTTTTTCTTTCGAACAAAATCCACCAAAAGACCAGAAAAGGTTTCTACACTGAAACGGGGGTCATGAGCAAAGATCTCCTCAATCATGGCTACTCGCTCTTCAATGGAGAAGAGAGGATTTTTGGAGCGGTTGTGAAGTACAGCAATGATAACATGGTCAAAAAGATGAATTGAACGCCTGGCAATGTCAAGGTGTCCATTGGTAAACGGGTCAAAAGAACCAGGGTAGATAGCAAGGCGCATAAAAGACTCTCCTATCAGTATTATAGAGATAGGGCTTCTTTTTTGCAAATAGTTGTATTTTTGCCCTTTTTCCTTTATAATTTCTGTGATTATGAGGAAGAGAGGAAGATCATGGGAGAGAATGCAGAAAAACAAAAAGCTTTGCAAATGACCATAGCCCAGATAGAGAAGCAGTATGGCAAGGGAGCGATTATGAAACTTGGAGACCGGGGCAAAGTAAATGATATCCCGGTTATTCCAACGGGTGCCTTGACCCTGGATCTTGCCCTTGGGATAGGCGGGATTCCCCTTGGCCGGGTGACAGAGATCTATGGTCCTGAGTCTTCAGGAAAGACAACCCTCACTCTCAGTATCATTGCTGAATGTCAAAAGCGTGGGGGGATTTGTGCTTTTATCGACGCGGAACATGCCCTTGATCCCTTTTATGCCAAGAGCCTTGGTGTAGATATTGACAATCTCTATATCTCTCAACCAGATACGGGAGAACAGGCCCTTGAGATTGTAGAAAGCCTGATCCGAAGTAATGCTATTGATCTCATTGTAGTGGACTCTGTGGCAGCCCTTGTTCCCAGAGCGGAGATTGATGGGGATATGGGGGATGCCGTGATGGGGATGCAGGCACGTTTGATGAGTCAGGCCTTACGGAAACTCACCGCCATTCTCAACAAGACACGCACAGCCTTGGTGTTTATCAATCAGATCCGTATGAAGATAGGGAGTTATGGCAATCCAGAAACCACGACAGGAGGGTTGGCACTGAAATTCTATGCCTCTATCCGTATGGAGATTCGCAAAAAAGATACCCTCAAGAAGGGTGAGGAAAACTACGGCAACCGTGTGAAGGTCAAAGTAGTGAAGAATAAACTTGCGGCACCCTTTCGATCAGCAGAATTTGATATTCTTTTTGGGAAGGGGATATCCAAAGCGGGGTGTCTTGTGGATGCGGGGTTGGCGTGTGGTATCATTGAGAGGCATGGGACGTGGTATTCAGTGAATGGGGAGCGATTGGCTCAGGGACGGGAAAACCTTGTTTCACTTGTAGAGAGCAAGCCAGACCTCTACCAAAAGATTGAGGAGGGAGTACGGAAACGCCTGGCTGAATCCCCTCAACTTGACTTTGGGTCTGGGGATGATGAGGGGGAGAGTGAGGCATGAAACGATATCGGGTAGGTGTATGTGGAGGGAGCGGCTATACGGGTATAGAGCTTCTTCGTTGGTTAAGACAGCATCCCGCTTTTGAGGTTGAGTTTGTTACTTCAGAGAGTCAGGCTGGAAAAAGTATTACCAACTGTGAGCCCTACCTTTTCGATTATGAAGGAATGGTGTATCGTTCTCTCGAGGACAAAGCCAACTTTCAAGATACAGATCTGGTTTTTCTTGCCCTTCCTCATGAGGTATCAGCGGAGGTTGCCCCTCGTTTTCTTGAGGCAGGGATTCGTGTGATAGACCTCAGTGCCGCCTATCGGATCAAGGACAAACATGTCTTTGAAAAAGCCTATGGGTTCTCGCATCCTTCCTTTTCCCTTGTTTCTGAGGCTGTCTATGGATTGGCAGAATGGCAATCACAGGCAGTCCAGAAGGCTCGCCTTGTGGCCAATCCAGGGTGTTATCCAACGAGTATTCTTCTCCCTCTTCTTCCGCTTGTCCAGAGTGGGCTTGTCTCAGAAGGGGTGATAATTGCGGATTCCAAGTCCGGGTTTTCGGGAAGAGGGAGAAAGACAGATATTCCTGGCCTCTTCTTTGAAATGAATGAAAATTTTTATGCCTACAGTGTGGGAAACCATCGACACCAACCAGAGATTGCGGAACAGATCCATACGTATAGTCGAGGTTCCTATGAGATTGTTTTTACTCCCCATATTCTTCCGATTGATAGGGGGATACTCTCTACTCTTTATTTGCCTTTTGACAAAGATCCCACAGAAGATGTGTACCATCTCTGGGAACAGGCATATGGAGATGCTCCCTTTGTGCGTATTCTGAAAGGGAGGTTTCCCCAGCTCAAGTGGGTCCAACATACCAATGAGGTTCATATGAGTTTCACCTATCTCGCTGCTCAAAAACGAGGGATTGTGGTGAGCGCTCTTGATAACCTTGTCAAAGGGGCTTCTGGTCAGGCTATACAGAATGCGAATATCATGTGTGGGCTTCCCGAAACAACAGGTTTGATAACTCAAAAAGGAGTATAACCATGGAAAAGATTCGTCTTCTTGAAGGTGGCGTGAACTTCCCCAGGGGATTTCGGGCTACAGGGGTTTCCTGTGGGCTCAAAGAGGGAGGGTACAAGGACATTGCTCTTCTGTATAGTGAGGTGCCGTGTGAGACGGTGTGTGCCTTTACCCAGAATCGGGTCAAGGCAGCGCCTATTTTGGTGAACATGGAACGGCTCCATAACAAGATTCAAGCGATTGTGACCAATAGTGGAAATGCCAACTGCGTGACGGGGGAAGAGGGAATTCAAAATGCTCGGGAAATGGTGGCTCTTGTGGAGAAGTATCTCTCCCTTCCTGAAGGATCTGTCATGGTGGCTTCGACAGGGGTGATAGGAAGAAAGCTGGATATGGACAAGATCCGGTATGGGGTTCAGCGGTTGTGCAATACTATTCGAACAGATAGTGACGTGCGTAGTTATGCTACAGCTATCATGACTACAGATACCAAGATCAAGACCCTGGCCTGTGAGGTGGAGATTGGGGGGACACCTGTGCGTCTTGGGATTACCGCCAAAGGGGCCGGAATGATCAAACCAAATCTCAAGATTCCTCATGCGACGATGCTCGTATATATCACTACAGATGCGGTTATCTCAAAAGAGATGCTCACCCATGCTCTTGAGGATGCTATTGCTTTCTCCTTTAATCGTATTTCGGTGGATAATGACACGAGTACCAATGATAGTGTTTTTCTTCTGGCGAATGGGATGGCAGAGAACCCTCCCATCACGAAGGAGGGGGAGGATTTTTCTCTCTTTCGAGAGGCGTTGATCCTCTTGTGTCAGGAAATTGGCAAGATGATTGTGAAGGATGGGGAAGGGGCGACAAAGGTGATCAAGATAGAGGTGAAGAATGCCCTCACCTCCACCGATGCCGAAAAAATTGCCAGGAGTGTGGCAGACTCCTATCTTGTGAAAACAGCTATCTTTGGGCAAAATCCCAACTGGGGGCGTATTTTGGCCGCCATAGGGTATTCAGGGGCGAAATTCGAACTCGAGAGGGTGGTAGTGAGTCTCAATGGGGTGGTGCTTTTTGCTGATGGTGAGCCCCAGAAGAACGGAGTGAGTCAGGCTGATAGTCTCATGAGAGAGAATGAACTTGTGATAGGGATAGATCTCAATATTGGACACAAGGAGTATTATGTTTGGACTTGTGATCTCTCTCATGATTATGTCAAGATCAACTCTCACTATATCTCCTAGGGGAGAGGTATGAGAAGGGTGGGGTGGTTGCTGTTTCTTGTGGTGAGCCTCTATGCCCAGCAAAAGGCAGAGGTGTATATTTTGTGTTACCACACCTTTTCTACCAATATGTCATCGGCCTACAATTTTCGCCCGGAGGTTTTCAAAGCCCATCTGGAACATGTGAAAGAGGCTGGGTATCGTTTTGTCTCCTGGCAGGATCTTGTCTCCACTAACCTCACGGGGAGAAAAAATATCCTCATCACGATTGATGATGCCAATATCTCGATTCGAAATGTTGAGGAGATTCTGGATGCCTTTGGAATACGGCCTGTTTTGTTTGTGTATCCGGCGATTATAGGGCGTGTTTCCTATGCGTTGAAATGGGAGGATATTCGCCGGTTGCAGAGCAAGGGTTGGACAATAGGGGTTCATGGGTATTATCATCTCTTTGTGAATCAAAAGTTGTATGAGACAAATCAAGAAGGATTTTGGCGAGAGATCCGCTTGAGTAAGCACGTATTGCAAAACAGACTCAACACCCCCATGTCGTTATTTGCGTATCCTTTTGGGGTGTATAGCTCGATCACTATAGAAGCCCTTCAGAAGGAAAAATACGAGTATGCCTTTACCATAGGGGGAAAACCGACACATTGGCCACCCCCTGATCCCTATCAGATTCCTCGGTATCTCATGACCCCTCAGATGTGGAATCACCTTGTCAGGCTTCTTGTGAGGACAAATATTGCTCATAAGGAGTAGCGTATGACAGGCCTGAGAGTATCCTTATGTCAGATGAATCCCACGGTAGGGGATATTGGGTATAACATGGAGAAGATACTTTCTTTCTGGAAACATGCCTCTCAAGACCATGCCCATATCGCTGTTTTCCCAGAACTTGCTCTTGTGGGGTATCCCCCGGAGGATCTTCTCTACAAACGAGAGTTTCTGGAGGCAAATCAAAAGGCTATTGACAGGCTTGTGAAACACTCGAGACATATTTCCAGTGCCCTTTTGGTGGGTTTTGTGGATCAGGATGAGAGTGGGATATACAACGCGGCGGTGATGATTGGGGGTGGGAGGATCATTTCTCGGTATCATAAGATCTTTCTTCCCAATTATGGGGTTTTTGATGAAAAACGCTACTTCAACGAGGGAAGGCATCTTTCTCTCTGTACAATCCAGGGGATAAAAACAGCAATCACTATCTGTGAGGATATCTGGTATCCTGATGGTCCCATGCACTATGGGTGCCTGTTGGAGGATGTGCAAGTGGTTTTCAATCTGAGTGCTTCGCCCTTTCATAAAGAAAAACCCCTCATTCGGGAACGGATGCTGGCTACCCGTGCCTCTGATGAGAATGCCGCTGTGGTTATGGTGAACCTGGTTGGGGGACAGGATGAACTTGTCTTTGATGGGAACTCGTCGGTTTTTGGACCAACGGGGGAGTGTTTCTGTCGGCTCAAGGCGTTTGAGGAGGATTATCAGTGTGTGGATATTGTTCCGGGCAATATCTTTTCTCAGAGACTGAAGGATGCCCGTCGTCGTCAGGAGAAGCTCTACTTTCAGAAAGCAGATCTTCCCTGGGAAATCCAGACCTCTTCATGGGAGGTGGATACATCTCCCGCTGGTCCTGTCCTGAGTGTGATAGAACCATTGCCAGAGAAGATTCCCTTGTTGTACAAGGCGTTGGTGACTGGGACACGGGACTACGTAGAAAAAAATGGATTCAAAGAGGTGATTGTGGGGATAAGCGGGGGGATTGATTCTGCCCTGGTGGCAACGATTGCGGTTGATGCCTTGGGACCAAAAAGGGTGCATGGAATTTTTCTTCCCACACGGTTTTCGGCTGACATAAGTCGGGAGGATAGTTTTTTGCTGGCTCAGAACTTGGGTTTTCCTCTGGAAGAACTCTCTATTGAGGCCTTGTTTGTACACTATCTTGAAGAGTTGAGGCCTTTTTTCAAGGATATGCCTTTTGGGCTTGCTGAGGAGAACCTCCAGTCCCGTATCCGTGGCAATATAGTGATGGCTCTTTCGAACAAGTTTGGGTATTTGGTTCTCACCACGGGCAACAAAAGTGAGATGAGTACAGGATATGCAACATTGTATGGGGATATGGCTGGGGGATTTGCCGTGATCAAGGATGTGCTCAAAACAGAAGTATATGAACTTGCAAGGTATAGAAATACCCTCTCCCCTGTTATTCCTGAGAGGATACTCACCCGTCCCCCCTCAGCAGAGCTTCGTCCTCACCAAAAGGACACAGATAGTTTGCCTCCCTATGAGGTGCTTGATCCCCTCATCCAGGCATATGTGGAAGAGGATCTCTCGTTTGATGAAATGTGTGAGAAAGGATTTGCCCCTGAGGTGGTGTATCGGGTGATTCAGCTTGTGAATGCCAGTGAGTACAAGAGGCGACAGGCCCCCCCTGGTATCAAGGTGAGTGTGAGAGCGTTTGGCAAGGATCGGCGTATGCCGATTACAAACCGGTTTTCATGGTCTTCACGGGGAAAAAGTTGACAAATGCACTCGTTTTCTGTATAATACTACTTCCTGGAAACAGGGAATGGGCCCATAGCTCAGCCGGTTAGAGCAACTGACTCATAATCAGTGGGTCCCTGGTTCGAGCCCAGGTGGGCCCATCTTTCCCATTCTCAGAGGAGGTATCCATGATATCATTTGCCAGTGGTCTTCGTCTCGACAAGATAAAAAAACTCGTAGAATATCAAATCCTCTATAGTCGCGAACAAGAGATTCGGAGAAAATACGCTGAAGAAGAAAAAAAGATGGAGCGGCTTCTCAGTGATAATGCCAAGCTCGTGGCAAGGAAGAATGATCTTGAGATGAATATCTATGCCACTCAAAAGAAATTGGAGGACGAACAGCAAAAGAAAGCCCAGATAGAGCAACGGATTCGTGACCTTGATGAAAACAAGGACAAAGTCAAGATCACCCGACAGATCAAGGCCTGGGAAAAAGAGATGGAGACCCTTCAGCAGGATTTGAACATGATCATCCATCAGATTGACTACGAAACCAAGAAACAAAGTGATACCCTGGAAGAACTCAATCAGGTCAATGCCAACATGGCAGAAAACGATGCCAAGATCAAAGCCCTTCGAGAGGCCATTGCGGCTATTGAAGCCGAACACCGTGATGAGCTCATACACATCAGCGAGACCAAGAAGAATATTGCCTCTGAGTTTGATATTTCTGTGATCGAGTATGTGGATCTGCTTCTTCAAAAGACAAAAGGAAATGCGATTGTTTCTGTTCTTGATGGAGACACCTGTTCTGGGTGTTATACCATTCTTCCTACGATGATTCAGGGAGAGATTGGTCCCGATCTCCCTGTGGA
>JAOADA010000013.1 GCA_026417555.1 Brevinematales bacterium | reverse complement strand
GAAGGGCAAGTGTATAGCGGGACGATTGTGATAGCCAGATAACAAAGAGGCGCCCTCTGAGAAGGAGGGCGCTTTTTGTTTTTGGGGGATCGAAAATATGTGGAAAACTTCTGAGAGAGGAAGGTTTTTCCCGTGGTTCTTTGAAAGAGTCTTGAATCACGGTATTCGTGTAGGAAAGAGAAAGAGGTAGTTTTTATTGTGTTTTTTCGTAGTGCCTCCTATAATAAAAAGCAAAAATTTTTTGGTAGGAAAATGATGGAGAAAAAAGTTGCGCATGGGTTTACGAAGGGATGGCATCTTTTTCTTGTGGGTTTTGGGGTATTTTTTACCTCGATGGTGATTCTTTCTCTTGAGTCTTTACTCAACAGGATGTTTGCGGCTACGTTTTGGTATCATTTTGCTTTTGTGGTTCTTTCGATTGCGTTATTTGGGATTGGGGTTGGAGGGATGTTGGTATATTTTACTCCGGCTTTTGTGAGGCGTTTTACCCCGGGAGTAATTGCGTTACTGGCGGTGATATTTGCCTTTGTGATGCCTTGGGTGATCCAGACAATCAATGCCATTCCTCTTTCTATGAAAGCAGTAGAGACAAGTGCTGAGCATCAGGCGTATTTTGTGAGGTTTTTTCTTTTGTTATCTCTTCCTTTTTTGATGGCAGGCTATGTGTTTTCGTTAGTGTTTACCTATTTTAGGGAAAAGATTACATTGCTCTATTTTTTTGATCTTCTTGGGGGCGGCATAGGGGTCGTAGTGATGCTTCTTTTTTTCCCTCATCATGGGCCTTTTGTTTTGGTGTGGTGGCTTGGGCTTCTCATGATTATCGTGGGGGTACTTTTTCTTTTGAGTGTTCAGTGGGTAGCAGGGACTTTTCTCTTGTTGGCCATTCCTTTGTATATTGTGGTATTTGAGGATTATACCAAAACGGAGATTCGGATTAGTTCAGAGAAAAAGGATGTGACAGCTGTAGGAAAAGTCATTCAAAAGGAGTGGGATAGTTTTGGGTATGTGGTTATGGTAGAAAAAACTCAGGGAGGGAAGTTTATCACAGCAGATTTTACCTGTTATACGTATTTCTTTTCTCCTCGGGAGGATGTGAGAGAGTATCGCGGAATTACGCCGGTTCATAATTATCCGTATGTTATCAAAGAAAATCCGGAAAATGTTGGTATTGTAGGGGTAGGAGCAGGGAAGGATGTTTTGGTTGCCATAGGTTTTGGGGCGAAACGAATCTATGGGGCAGAGTTTAATACGACCATTCATCGCTGGTTTAAGGAGTATTATGCCAAAGAATTTGCTCCTGGTGGGCAGTTTTCCAATGTGTTTGTGGAGAGAGAAGAGGGGAGGTTCTTTCTGAGACGTTCTCCAAGGAAATACGATGTGCTGGTGTTTGATAACTCTATTTCTCAGGTGGCGCTTTCTTCGGGTTCGTTTACCCTTGCGGAGAGCTATCTTTTCACTGTGGAAGCGATGATGGATTATTATCTGCATCTTGCTGATGGGGGGGTGGTGTATCTGAGTAATCCTCTTCCGCATGCGATGCGCTTTGTTTCTCTGTGGAAAGAGGCATTTCGACGCATGGGGATCTCTTCTCAACTCAAGAGATCTCTGATTGTCTATGCTGAGCAAAATCCTTCCTATCCCAAGTGCAAGATACTGGTAAAACGAGGAGGGTTTACGTCTGCGGAAATAGAAAGGATAAAGGCGTATGCAGCCTCTCTTGGTCATGTGCCCCTGTATGTTCCCAATCATCATGAGGAGGGGGAGGTGGCACAGTTTGTGCTCACGGACGATGCAAATCGTTTCTATCGGCGGAGTGATCAGGAATTGAGGCCCTCTACTGACAACTGGCCGTTTTTTTCTCAACATGTCCGGGGGGATATGGATCACTTGACCTCTGAGGTGTTGCAGTTTCGTTTCTATTATCCTCAACCGTTTGTTATGTTGAAGCAGATGACAAAGATGGTTGTGTTCTCTGCCCTTATGTTTCTGCTTGTTCCGCTTTTGCTTCTCAACATTGGGGGGCTTCGTAAACTTCCGAACAAAGGGGGAACGATTCTTTACTTTGTGGCGTTGGGGTTGGGATTTATGTTGGTGGAAAATGTGCTTATCCAGAAATATATTCTGGTGTTAGGGCATCCGGCGTATTCGTTTACTCTTGTGCTTGCTGCACTTCTTATTTCTGCGGGTATAGGGAGTCTTTTCTCGGAAAGAATATCGAATCCTTATCAGGCAGCACTGGTGGGGTGTCTTGGTATTGTAGGAGGGGTGTTAGTGGTGATGGGAGTGCTCTCCTTTCTTGACACATGGATAGTGGGGCTTTCTTTCTTTGGGCGGGTGGTGGTGGCGATTCTTCTTGTGAGTCTGAATGGTTTTTTTATGGGGATGATGATGCCATCGGGTATTCGGGCTATAGAAAAACATGAGCGGGCTATTCCCTGGATGTGGGCAGTGAATGGCATTTTTTCTATTGCGGCAAATTTTGTGAGTATTTATCTTTCGGTGATGTATGGATTTTGGGTTACTCTTGGGGTAGGTATAGGGTTGTATGTGTTGGGGACATTTTTCTTTGTGTTCCGTTTCAAGCTGCGTCACTCTGATTAGGGTAGGGCTTGCTTTTGGTGTAGGCGTAGCTCTTGCATATGGGGAGTTTCTCCAAGCAGAGGGGATAGAGGTGTATCTTTTGGGAGAGAGAACAAACGTCTCTTCGGTGGTGTGGATCTTTCCGGGGTATATTACTGAGGGAGATGCGTATCAACAGAGACCGGAGCATATTGTTCGTTTCTGGCAACTTGATACCTATCCTTCTCATATTCTTTTTGTTTTTCCTGTGATGTCTCAGACTATCTATCCCCTCTATGAGGGTGGGGAGATAGCTTCTTGGATAGAAAAGCTTCAGCGGTTTCGTCGGGAAATCCTCAGGATTTCTGGTCAACGAGAGATCTTTGTGGGTATTTCGAGTGGGGTGGAGGGAACGATAAAGTTTATGTTTCCTGACAAAAAGGGAGTTTTTGTATGGTTTTCTGGAACCTTTGATTATGCTTCTCTCGACAAAAGCAGTGGGGAGTATGCTCTTCATGAAAGAGTATTTGGTCGCTGGGGGAGTCGCTGGTATGAGGAGAATCCAATCAATCTTCTGTCATCATATGAGGGAAGGGCCTATATTTTTTGTGAAAAACGTTCTTTGTTTTATCGTCAGCAACACGCGCTTTTGCGGAATGCGTTTTCGTCTTTTCAGGTGTTTCCAGTCTATGTGGGGGCGTGGGAAAGTCGTCATGATTGGGGTTTCTGGGGAGATAAGAGGGTGAAAGAAAAGCTCCGAAATCTTATCCTTCAGGGAAATATGGATTGACAGGAAAAGGGTTTTCTGGTATAATAGAAGAAAAAAGGAAGGTTTGCCTATGAGAAAAAATGTCATTATCCTGTATGTCATTGTTGTTTTGACGATGGTATGGAGGGTGGTCTATGGGGGGTGAGAAGGGTATGGTCTATGGGAAGAGGTATTTTTTTGTGTTAGATACTCCAGAAAAATGGATTCTTGATACTACCTATACCTCAGAGGGTCTTTCTCATCTGATTTATCCCGAGAAATATAGAGAAACAGAAAATTTGTATATCTATGCTCGAGGGGCTGATCATCCCAATGGAAAGACCAATAATCTTCAGGATTTTATTAATGGGGATACCAATGACTTTCTTTCTGTGGTGGGTTCGTTTACGTTTTTGGGCAGAGCCAAGCCCATGATTTTAGGAAAATGAGGAGGATCTCGTGTCTCATTTTTGGGTGAAAGTAGGGATTTTGGTGGGGATTTTACTTCTTTTGAGTGTCCTTATTCTTCAGAATGTTGCTTCGGTGGTAGTAAATCTTTTTTTCTGGAGTTTTCAGTTGCCGCTCATTGTGGTGATGATACTTTTTTTTCTGGGTGGTTTTGTGGTGGGGATTATCGTGGCGGCATTGGCCCATACCAAGAGTGCTGAACCACGATAGCTTTTTTGTATGAGATCTCGGACCTTTTACTATTGTTCGTCATGTGGGTATAAGGCTTCAAAATGGTTGGGAAGGTGTCCTGAGTGTGGAGAATGGAATACGTTTGAGGAGATCCAGGAACGGGTTTCTTTTGAGACAAAAGAGGCTGTCTCGTATATTCCCCTCTCCATTGTTGAAACGAGGGAGGCCGGTCGGATTTTTTCCGGTGAGAGTGAGCTGGATAGGGTGGTGGGAGGGTTTGTCCCTGGACAGACGATCCTTTTGGCTGGAGAGCCTGGGGTTGGCAAGTCAACACTCCTTCTCCATGTGGCGCATATTCTCGCCCGTACGTATCGGGTCTGTTATCTCCATGGAGAAGAGTCTGCCTCACAGATCAAACTGCGGGCCAAAAGGTTGGGGGTGGATGAGGATTTTTGGTTGTTGGCTGAAACGAGGGTAGAGGGGGTAGAGGCGTTTCTGAGAGAGAAAAAACCACAGGTGCTGCTTGTGGATTCTATTCAGATGCTTGAACTCACCCGCTATAGTTCTCCGCCAGGAAGTATCCTTCAGGTACGAGAATCGACGCAGGTGTTGGTACGGGTGTGCAAAGAACTTGGAATTCTTCTCATTCTTGTGGGTCATATCACCAAGAGTGGCCAGATTGCTGGTCCCAAAGTGATTGAACATCTGGTGGATACGGTGCTTTTTTTTGAGCAGGACAGAAAGGGTTTGTACCGGATCATCCGGAGTTTGAAGAACCGTTTCTATGCGACCGATGAGTGGGGGATTTTTGAGATGACAAGTGAGGGGATACGCTCACTTCCGGTGACCGCGACTCTTTTTCGGCATGCTTATGAGGCTTCCCCCGCTGGGGTAAGCTTCTATCCCCTTCTGGATGGCAATCGGGTGATTCCAGTAGAAGTGCAGGCAATTGTGGTGGCTTCTTCGTTTAGTTATCCACGGCGGACGGCAGAGGGGGTTGATATCAATCGATTGTACCTTCTCTTGGCTGTATTGGAACGGCATTTGGGATATCAGTTCTCCAAGCTGGATGTTTATGTGAATATCACAAGTGGTCTTGATGTCTCAGATACGGCCCTGGATTTGGCATTAGTGGCGGCTTTGATTTCAGCCTATCTTCAGAGGCCTCTTCCCCTTTCCTGGATATTTTTTGGTGAGGTGGGGTTGGCTGGAGAGATTAGGTTGGTTCGTGGGGGGGAACGTCGTATAGAGGAAGCTTTGAAAGTTGGGTTTGATACGGTTCTCTATCCTACAGGAGTGCGTATAGGTGCAAGAGAGGGCCTAAGACCGTTGAGTTTTCTCTCGGAAATGAAGACAATCATAGACAGGCTGGAGAAAAAAGACGGAGAGGCTGTCTTTTAGGCATGGTGTCCTTTGAGCTTCAAAGGGTTTAAATTTGACAATTTTTGCTTTTAACCTTAAAATAACAGGACATTTACTTGGCGAAAGGAGGATACCATGCCAGTACCCAAACATAAAGTAGCGAAATGTAAGACACGCATGCGCCGTTCTATTGGCTATTATAATCTCCAGACTCCTGGGATTTCTCTTTGTGCCAATTGTGGCTCTCGCAAACTTTCCCATCGTGTATGTCCTACCTGCGGATACTACAAGGGGAAACAGATTCTCACCAGAACTGTCCACGAAGCATAAGTGCGTGTTGGGAAGGTAGGCACTTATGAGGATTGGTGTGGATATCATCAGTGGTGAGAGGGAGCCCCTTGAGTTAGTTGAAGGGGCCTTGGAAGCCCTGAAGGAAGAAGAAGATATCACAGTGGTTCTGATTGGGCCGAGGGATACTTATCAGCAGCTCATTGAAGAAATTCAGCGCAAGAAACGTTTCTCACACAATGTTTTGAACCGATTGGATTTTCTTCAGGCGACCGAGGTAGTAACCATGGAGGATGATCCCCTCAATGTGATGAAACAAAAAAAAGATGCCAGTATCTATGTGGGACTTCGTGCTCACAAGGAAGGACAACTTGATGCCTTTTTCTCTCCGGGAAACACAGGGGCTATTGTTGTGGCAGCAGCTCTTATTCTTGGTCGGGTCAAAGGGGTGAAAAAACCTGCCCTTGCTACCTTTATGCCTAACATTCAGGGAGAAGCCAATATCCTGCTTGATGTAGGAGCAAGTGCGGAGTGTGAACCAGCAGACTATGTGAAGTTTTGTGTGATGGGAGAGATCTATAGTCGAGAAATGCTTGGTGTAACCAAACCTCGTATTGGGCTGCTCAATATCGGAGAGGAAGAACACAAAGGGACCAAAGAGATGAAAGAAATCCATCGTATTTTGAAGGATCTTCCCCTCAATTTTATTGGGAACGTGGAGGGTGGAGATATCTTTGGGACCAAAGCTGATGTTATCGTTTGCGATGGTTATATAGGCAACATAGCCCTCAAAACAGCCGAAGGGGCTGCAAAGGCTATCTCAAAGCTTTTGAAAGGTGCCCTGAAAAAGCGGGTGCTTGCCATCCTTTCTCTTCCGTTTTACAAGGGAGCTATTGAGGAACTCAAGGAAAAGATTGATCCAGAACGGTATGGTGGGGCTCCTCTCCTTGGGGTTAATGGCAACGTCTACATTGGTCATGGAGCCTCGGGGAAAGATGCTATCCGCTATGGTATAAAGGCAGCAGCCCGTGCTGTTCGCCATCAGGTACTTTCCAAAATTCATACAGAACTGGAGGAATTTCACCTGATATAAAAACCCAAAACGAGAGGTGCGAAACATGTACAAGGCAGTCATCTCAGGAATGGGGATGTACGTACCTGAAAAGGTGCTCACCAACCATGACCTGGAAAAGATGGTAGAAACCAACGATGAATGGATAACGACCAGAACAGGGATAAAAGAACGGAGAATAGCCTCCCCTGAACAAGCCACGTCTGACCTGGCGGCCAATGCTGCTCGCCAAGCCATGGCCAAAGCTGGTGTGAAACCAGAAGAGATTGATATGGTTATTGTGGCTACCATTACACCGGATTATATTTTTCCTGCAACGGCAGCCCTCGTGCAGCATAAATTGGGGATTCCCCATGCAGGGACGGTAGATATTGAGGCTGCCTGTTCGGGGTTTTTGTATGCCCTTTCTATGGCGAGTGCTTACGTCTCAAGTGGGATGTACAAAAACGTCCTTGTGATTGGGGCAGAAACCCTCTCCCGTATTGTGGATTGGACAGACAGAACAACCTGTATCTTGTTTGGTGATGGTGCCGGGGCCGCTGTGGTAAGTCGTACAGAGATGACGGAGAGTTCTGGTTTTATTGGTTTTAGTCTTGGAGGGGATGGATCATATGCTGATCTTTTGTGGATTCCAGCTGGAGGATCAAAACAACCAGCCTCTCATGAGACGATAAGCAATCGTTTACACTATATGAAAATGAACGGCAATGCTACTTTCAAGGTAGCCGTTCGTACCATGGCTGAGGCCCTTGAGTCGATATTGAAAGATCATCATATTGATTCCCACGAGGTGAAACTCATTGTGCCCCATCAAGCCAATCTCCGCATTATTTCAGCCATTGCTGAAAGGTTAGGAGTAGGGGAAGAGAGGGTGATGGTCAATTTACAGAAATATGGTAATACGAGTTCTGCCACCATTCCTATGGCTCTGTGCGAGGCTATTGAGGAAGGAAGGGTGAAAAAAGGTGATTTGGTTGCCATGGTAGCATTTGGAGGAGGCTTCACCTGGGGTGCGGCCCTTCTCAGATTATAAAATCCAAAACACGAATATGGAGGATGTGATATGGGAAAACTCAACGGAAAGAATGCCATTGTGACGGGTTCTGCCCGAGGAATTGGTAAAGCTATTGCTGCTCGACTTGCTGACGAAGGTGCCAATGTGGTGATTGTGGACGTGAACTTGGAGGCAGCAGAGGAAACAGCCAAGGAACTTGCAGCCAAGGGTGTCAAAACCATGGCCATGAAGGTCAATGTGGTGAACTACCAAGAGGTAGAAGAGATGGTCAACAAAA
The DNA here is from genome assembly GCA_026417555.1 of Brevinematales bacterium. Classification (GTDB taxonomy): domain Bacteria; phylum Spirochaetota; class Brevinematia; order Brevinematales; family Thermospiraceae; genus Thermospira. Next base: position 10,199 of record JAOADA010000013.1, on the reverse strand, counting down.
CCAAAGAAGCCTGGGGAAGCGTGGACATTCTTGTCAACAATGCAGGGATTACGCGTGATAATCTTATTCTCAAAATGACACCTGAGGATTTTGACCTTGTGATTGACATCAACCTCAAGGGTGTTTTCAACGGGATTAAGGCAGTGTATCCTGTGATGATGAAACAGCGGAGTGGAAAGATTATCAATATTGCTTCGATTATCGGTCTTATGGGGAATGCTGGGCAAGCCAACTATGCCGCGAGTAAAGCAGGGGTTATTGCCCTTACCAAGACAGCAGCCAAAGAGCTTGCGGGTCGAGGAGTGCAGGTCAATGCCGTGGCTCCAGGGTATATCAAAACAGCCATGACTGATCAGCTCCCGGATGCCGTGAAAGAAGAGATGCTCAAGCTTATCCCTATGAAACGCATGGGACTTCCTGAGGATGTGGCGAATGTCGTGTTTTTCCTTGCTTCCCCTGATTCTGATTATGTCACGGGTCAGACAATTACGGTTGATGGTGGTATGGTGATGGCTTAAGCCTCACCAGGAGGAAAGCATGGAAAGAAGACGTGTTGTGGTGACCGGTCTTGGGACCATCAATGCTTGTGGTTTGAATGTAGAGGCGTTTTGGGATGCACTGAAAAATGGCCGTTCTGGTATCACCCGTGTAACGAACGTAGACCTCAAGGATTCTCCCTGTCTTATTGGGGGAGAGGTCAAAAATGAAGTGTTCAATCCCGAGGATTTCATTGATCGGAAGCTTGCCCGTCGTATGGACCGTTTCAGTCATTTTGGGTGGGTTGCCTCAGAAGAGGCCATCACATCCAGTGGACTAGAAAGTGCCTCTGTGGATAAAGACAGGGTGGGTGTATTGATTGCTGCAGGAATTGGGGGTATCCAAACCTTTTATGAAAACTCTGTCAAAATGGAGAAAGAGGGTCATAAACGGGTTTCTCCCCTTATGATTCCTATGATCATCACGGATATCACTTCTGGGTATGTGTCTATCCGTTATGGATACCGCGGTCCGAATTATTCGGTATCCTCAGCTTGTGCTTCTGGGGCCCATGCCATTGCTATGGCGTATAACCATATTCTTCTTGATGATGCCGATGTGATGATTGTGGGGGGGACAGAAGCAGCCATTACTCCTTTGGGGTATGCTGGTTTCACCCAGGCTCAGGCCCTCTCTACCAGTTACAATGACCAGCCCACCAAGGGATCTCGTCCCTTTGACAAGGACAGGGATGGGTTTGTAATGGGCGAGGGTGCAGGAGTGCTTGTCCTTGAGGAACTGAACCATGCCCTCAAACGGGGGGCCCCCATCTATGCTGAGATGGTGGGGTATGGTATGAGTGCTGATGCTCATCATATCACGGCCCCTTGTCCCGATGGAGCAGGGGCAGCCCTGGCCATGAAAGTGGCTCTTCGCAAAGCAGGGCTCCAACCCACAGATATCCAGCTTGTCAATACCCATGGTACCTCAACTCCCTTGGGCGATGTTGCTGAAACCATGGCGATTAAGCAGGTATTTGGTGAGTATGCCTACAAGCTCAAAGTGAACTCAACCAAATGTATGACAGGACATACCCTTGGAGCTGCGGGAGGTATTGAGGCAGTAGCGGTGGTGAAAATGCTTCAAGAAGGCATCATTCATCCCACGATTAACCTTGATACTCCCGATGAGCAATGTGACCTTGATTATGTGCCTCACAAAGCCATTACGATGGATGTGAAGTATGCCATAAGCAACTCCTTTGGATTTGGTGGACACGATGTCTCTCTGGTTTTCAAGAAATACGAGTGAAAAGGCGCTCTCTTCTGAAAGGGTGAGACAACTGAAAGATTTCTGCAAAAAAATGCGTATCAAAGTAAAAGCCCTGGCCTTATTGGACAGGGCTTTTACTCATGCTTCGTATGGACATGATAACCGAGATCCTTTCTATAACTACGAAAGGCTTGAGTTTTTGGGAGATTCTGTTCTCAATCTTGGAGTGGCTCGTCTTTTGTATGAATTACGAGCCCAGGAAAAAGAAGGAGTCCTTTCGGCTCTTCGTTCTAGTCTTGTGGATGAAAAGACTCTCTACGAAATTGCCAATCAGTATGCTTTTTATGAGTATCTGAATCTAGGAAAAGGGGAAAGCCTTGCCGATGAACGGGCTCGTATCAAAGTTCTTGCTGATGTGGTAGAGGCATTTTTGGCGGTGTATTTTTTAGAGCATGGGTGGCCAAAAACCTTTGATCTCATCAAACGTCTTTTTTTGCCCTTGTTGAATGATCGACTTCAGAGTGGCACCAGAGATTTCAAGAGCCAACTTCAGAAATGGGCACTTTCCACATACAAGGAATATCCCCTATACCGAGTGGTCAAAGAAGAAGGTCCAGATCACAATAAACTCTTTACCATTGAGGTGAGTCTTCACCATATATACAAGGCAGTTTCCCAGGGAAGAAGCAAAAAGGAAGCTGAACAAAAAGCGGCAGAGAAACTCCTTGCCCAAATTCGTCGAAAGGAGCAAGAGAATGCTTCGTAGCATGACAGGATTTGCCAGCCGTTTTGTGACGTATGAGGACTTTGATATTGAGGTTGAGATCAAAAGTGTGAATTCGCGCTACTTTGAGTTTCGTTTGTTAGGAAGCCCTCTTCCTGTCCAATGGGAAAACGAATTTCGCCAACAGGTTTTTGAAGTTCTCAAGCGAGGCAAGATTGATCTCCTCATCCGAATTGTTGAAAAAAACGCCAAGAATACCCGAGTTATTGTCAATACAGAACTTGCAAAACAGTATTACCACGCCCTTTTGTCTCTTTCTGAGACTCTGGGTATTTCCCCCCACGTAGAGGTTCGTGATATCCTTTCTTTGGGACCTATTATGGAGGTAGAAAAACTTGATGCGGATGTCACCCTTTTTGAGAGGATACGAGAGGTTATCAGTGATGTTCTCCAGCGTATTGAAGGCATGATGCATTTAGAGGGGCAAAAGACGATTCAGGATATTGGCAAGTCTTTGGCCCTTATAGAAGAGGCCTTGCTTCTTATTGAGCGTCGGTATCCAGAAAGTCTTGATCGTTACCAGCAAGAACTCCAGAAAAAGCTTCTTGAGTTTGCGTCGGGATTGGGGGAAAGCACACGAGATCTTGTTCAGAACCGTCTCCTTCTTGAGATGGAACTTGTTTCCAGTAGGGTGGCTATCAACGAAGAAGTGGTTCGATTAAAGAGTCACCTTCATCAATTCCATCAGATCCTTGAGGGAAAAATCCCTGGGGATGGGAAAAAACTTGATTTTATCTCTCAGGAGATGAATCGGGAAACCAACACGATTGCTTCCAAGTCTCAGGATTATGAGATTATACAGGCAACGATAGATATGAAAGGAGAGATAGAAAAAATCCGAGAACACCTCAGGAACCTCGAATGACAAAGGGCAAGATTATTGTGATTTCAGGGCCTTCAGGAGTAGGCAAAACTACCCTTTATAAAAAACTTCTTGCTGAGTTTCCCGAGAGACTGGCTTTTTCTGTTTCTGTGACTACGCGCCCCCCTCGACCCGGGGAAAGAGATGGGATAGATTATTACTTCTACAGTAGAGAGCAGTTCGAGCAGGCCAAAAACCGTGGCGAATTTGCAGAATGGGCCGAGGTATATGGCAATTATTATGGGACCCTCAAAAGTGAACTTGAAAGGATTATGGCAAGTGGCAAGACAGCCCTTCTTGATGTTGATGTCCAGGGAGGCATGAGTATCCGAAAGGCTTTTCATGAGGCGTACTTGATTTTTATTCTCCCGCCTTCGTTTGAAGAACTCAAAGAAAGGATCCTCAAACGTTGTAGTGATAACCCTGAGGCCATCAGACGACGTCTTCATCAAGCGAGAGAAGAGATAAAGATGGCTTCCCTCTATGATCTTTGCATTGAGAACAAAAACCTTGATGAGGCATATGCTAGTCTTCGATCTGCTGTGTTGGCCCATCTCGCGTGAAACCTTTAGAGGCTCTCTCTACCATGTAACTATGCCTCTGGAAAGCTCTTTGGAAAGGGAGTGTCCTGTTGTCTGATGAGTGAGGCCTTTTTCTTTTCGTGGGATTCTTGTATGGCTCTTGTGTATCTTGTTGTTGTCAGAGAGTATGTACACAAAAGTATACATATCTTTCTTTTTTTTGTTTTTTGAATTGTAACTCCTTCTCTATTAAAAAAATAGAAAAAGTCATTTTTGGCATGATTCTTGCAAGTTAAAAGCAAGGAGTATGTATGGAAAGAAAGCAACAGACAGTGAAGTCTTCTGTTCGTTTTGAGGGGATAGGGCTTCATACAGGAGAGAAGAGCACTATTGAAGTCCATCCTGCACCAGAGAACACGGGGCTTGTTTTTCTTACCCGTTATCAGGGCAAAGAGAGGGCTATTCCTTATACAGTTGATTATATTACGGATACACGGAATAATATTACTGTTTCAGATGGGGTGGTTTCTTACAAGACGGTGGAACACATGATGGGGGCATTGTATGGGCTGGGAATAGACAATGCGATTTTGGAATTTTCTGGTCCAGAGATGCCCATTATGGATGGAAGTGCTGCCCCGTTTGTGGAAGCCTTTCTCAAGGAGGGGATTGTCACACAGAATGCCCCCAAAGAGGTTCTTCGCCTGATGGAATCTCTGTGGGTGACAAAAGAAGACAAGTTTTTGGTGGGGGTTCCTTTCTATGCCCTCAAGATCAACTATACTATCTCTTTTCCTAATTCGCCTATTGGTACTCAAACGTTTCAGCTCAATATGACAGAAGAGGATGCGTTTAGCTCTATTGCCCAAGCAAGGACATTTGGCTTTTTGGAGGATATAGATTATTACCAGAAGCATGGTCTTGTTCTTGGTGGGGGGTTTGACAATGTCCATGTCTACAGCCGCAAGGAAAATCGCTCAGTGAATGGGGCTCGTTATGATGATGAACCGGTTCGTCACAAGGTGTTGGACTTGCTTGGGGCACTTGCCTTGTTGCCCTATGATATTCAAGGGTTTTTAGTCTCGTACAAAGGAGGGCATGCCCTGGATGTGGACTTTGTTCGTCTCCTTACCCACTATGCCAAAAAACAGCGCGGCGCCCAGCCGGTGTTTACGGAGGGGTATTCGTATCAGGTTTCAAGCCTCCTTCACCTGGAGCCTACAGCCGTTCATCTTGCCTCGTAGAGAAACTACCTTCCCATATTCCTGGGGCGTATCCATCATGGATGCGCCTTTTTTTTATGAGAGGGTGGGGTTACGTGGGGATGTTGTGGATTTTTTTATTGGGGGAAAAGCCCTTTTTGGAAGGTGGCCAGTTTGTCGACAAGAGAGAGGAGCAAAGGGTTCTCTTGGTATTGTTCTACAAATTCTCGGTAGGCTTCTTCTTTTCGGCTGGCTTTTTCCATCTCTCGAAGTATCTTCTCCTCATCGGCAGTAAGTATGATCCCCAGATCGTGGCAGATGTGGACAACACCTTGTTGGGGAACGTGTCCCGTTACCACAAGAGAAAGGTCATCAATCCATTGCAAAAGAATCTCAGAGATCAAAAAAAATCTTTTTTCCTGATAAAAAGAATGGAGAATCTCCGGAATCTCTCTCAAGGACAAAAGAAAGTGGTGACGAGCAGAGTCACACCAGGGTATCTTCATTTTGTCTTTTCCTCAAGGTAGGTTTTCCAGCCTTTGGTGATGAGGGAGGCCTCTTTTTCAAGGACGTCTTTCTCGAGCTTCTTTTTGTAAGCAAGGTACGTCTGTCGATATTCTGGATATTTGATACCCAGGATACTCACGGCAAGAAGGGCTGCATTTTTTGCTTGGTTTATGGCTACCGTAGCCACGGGAATACCTCCGGGCATTTGAACGATAGAGAGAAGGGAATCAAGTCCTTGGAGATGTGAGCTTCGGACGGGTACACCGATCACAGGGAGTTCGGTGATTGAGGCTACCATGCCTGGCAGGTGAGCTGCTCCTCCAGCCCCAGCGATGATCACCTCAATCCCCTGAGAAGAGGCCTCTTCAGCAAATCTGGCCATCCAATGAGGGGTTCGATGGGCTGATACAATATGCACCTCATAGGGAACATTCATCTCTTCAAAAACAAGGGCTGCATCCTTCATCACTTCAAGGTCAGAATCACTTCCCATGATAATACTGACGAGAGGGGATTTCATACGTCCTCCGAAAGGATACGAATTTTTTGTCTGATACTCATGGCACGGTCAAGAGCCTCTTCAAGAGTTGGGGCCGTGATAGTTATATGCCCCATTTTGCGAAAAGGTTTTGTGGTAGGTTTGCGGTAGAAGTGAAAGGCAAGCCCAGGGACAGAAAGAGCTTCTTCAAAACCCTCTATGATGGGAGAACCTTCATGGCCTGGTTCTCCCAAAAGGTTAAACATGACTGCCGGTGAGACCAATCGAGGAGATCCCAAGGGAAGATTCAGAACCGCTCGGATATGCTGTTCAAACTGGCTGGTTTCACAGGCCTCAATGGTATAGTGTCCGGAATTATGGGGACGAGGGGCGATCTCATTGTAGAGGATACGACCATCAGTGGAGAGAAAAAGCTCTACCCCAAAAATCCCTACTCCTTGAAGGGCCTCAACACAGGCGATGGCTATTTGCTGGGCTTGTTTTTCTACCTCTTTGGGAACACGGGCAGGGGCTATCACCATATCACAGATATTTGCTCTCTCATCAAATACCATTTCGGTTAAAGGGTAGGTAACTACACTTCCTTCACGATTACGTGCCACCATGATACCGAGTTCTTTTTCTATGGAAACAAGTTCCTCAAGCAGAAAGTCCTTGGGAAAAGCCCTCTCAAAATCTTTGTCGCCTCTGATAACGTGGACGCCGCGACCATCATACCCCCCTTTTCTGGTCTTTTGAACACAGGGAAGGCCAAAACGTTGGATTTCTTCTCTTTTTATCTCGTCCATGAGCTGAAAACGAGGCATGGGGATACCTTTTCTTGAAAGAAAATCCTTTTGTAGGCCTTTGTCTTGGATGAGGGCCAAAAGTTCTGGAGAAGGGGCAAACTGGTGACCCTCTTGTTCTATCTTTTTTATAGCCTCTGTGGAAATATGTTCAATATCATAGGTGGTAACGGTACAATGAGAGGCTAGGTCTCTGATAGCTTTTTCGTCCTGAAAACTTCCAACAATAGTATGGTCTGCCACAAAACTTGCGGGGCATGCCTCATAGGGATCAAGGACCCACACAGACAGGCCCATTCTTTGGGCGACCTGGGCCATCATTTTGCCAAGTTGGCCGCCACCAATAATTCCAAGCCTGATGTCTTTCATCCCACCTCCTTAGAGGATTCTCATTGTAGTGGAGAAAAAAATTTTTTTCCACTTCTACTTCAGCAAGCGGGAGATCCAGGGTATCCCGAAAAAGGTACCCAAAGAGGCCCCAAGAGAACTTGTCAAAAACACAAGAAGAATCTTGGTGATACGATTCTGCCAAAAGCCTTTCATCGTTGTGATATCGTTGGGAAGATTCTCAAAGTCCTTGACTCTTGGTTTATGGAAAAAAGCCTCAATGAGGGCCAAGAACATTCCCGCTCCCACCAAGGGGTTCAACGTTGTCAGAGGGGCAACTACCCAACTTGCAAGGATAGTCACAGGATGAGCCAAGGCCACCAGAGATCCCAGAGCGGCAGCTGTTCCGGTGATCAGGACCCAGTCTCGAACCATCGTAAGGGCAAGGCCGGTCCCTCCCTTGAGGAAACCGACACCCACCAGGACCATGAAGAGAAACAGAATAGCCCAGCCTATCCATGATCCACCGATACGGCTCTTGGGAATTGTTTCAAGTGTCTCTTCCTCTGGAAGCAGCTGTGGGTTTTCTAGGGCTTCGGCTACTCCCTCAAGATGTCCTCGGCCAATCACTACCAGAACGCGTTTGCCACTCCCGGTGAGAATCTTTCTTGCCATGTAGAGGTTACGTTCATCAAGAAGAAACCGTTTTACGGCTGGAAGGTGACGAGCGAGTTCATTCATCATAGTATTGTAGAGGTTTCCTTCTCCAAGAAGCTTTTTCACCTCTTCCTCAGAAACCGCTTCTGTTTCAAAGAGGCTCTCAAAAAGGATCTCCACTATTCGGATTTTGTCTTTCCAGGAAGCTCCATGCCATGTTCGCTTGAGTGTTGTATTGAGATCCCTATCAGCAAGGACGAAGGGAATATGCTTCTCTTGAGCAAGACGGATAGCGGAGAGCATGTCCTCACCTACGTCCTCTCCAAGTTGGATACCTATTTTCTTTTGAAGGGAGGTGAGCAGCAGAGACGCTAGCATAAGAAACCCCTGGCCCGACTTGATCACGCTAACCACATCAAGGTTTTTCCATCGTTCTGGGGAGGTGAGGGCCTGGTACCTTGCCTGACAGAGTTCAACATAGAGGGTATCAGGTTGCCATTCTTCTATCCACTTTTTCACCTCTTGTACACTATCCTCAAGGACATGGGCTGTACCAAGGAGCACAATCTCCCGTTCTGGCAAAATGATTTTCATAATGTTTGGGGCAAGTTTTTCCTGAGACATTATTCCTCCTGGGGGCGACGTTCAATATCTGCACCAAGACGTCGGAGTTTTTCTTCGAAATGTTCATACCCCCGATCAATATGATAGATACGTAACACTTCTGTTTTGCCTTTCGCAGCGAGTCCAGCCAGCACTAATCCAGCCCCTGCCCGGAGATCTGAAGCCATAATAGAAGCCCCCGAGAGCATGTTTACCCCCTTGATCACCGCTACAGCTCCATCGACATGGATGTCTGCCCCCATTCGACAAAGTTCCGCCGCGTGAAGAAAACGATCAGGAAAGATTTTTTCTGAGATGATACTGATTCCTTCGGCAAGCGTAACCATAGCCATGAGTTGGGCTTGAAGATCTGTGGGGAAAAAGGGATACGGTTTTGTTTCCACTTCTACAGGGCGGATATCTTTTCCACGAGCGATGAGAGTAGAGTTGGAGAGGATCTCTATCTCTACACCAGCCTTGGAAAAAACCTCAATAGGTTCTGCTAAATGAGAGACACACGCGTTTGTGATGGTAATCTCTCCCCCCGTAATACCAGCCGCTGCAATGAATGTTCCTGCCTCGATACGATCAGGAATGGTCGTGTATTCTACACCATGGAGTTTGTCTACCCCTTCGATGGTAATAACACTCGTTCCAGCTCCTGTGATTTTGGCTCCCATCGCGTTGAGAAAGTTGGCAAGGTCTGCGACTTCTGGTTCGCAGGCAGCTCCCTCAATAACAGTTATCCCTTCTGCAAGGACAGCCGCCATCATGACGTTCTCTGTTCCCAAAACACTGGGACCAAAACTCCCCAAAAGGTTGAGAGAAGTGCCTCGAAGTTTTGGACAAGAGGCGTTAATGTATCCTTCTTCGATAGTTATCTCTGCCCCAAGGGCCTTCATTCCTCGAATATGCAGATCAACGGGACGAGGTCCAATCGTGCATCCTCCAGGAAATGATACCCGCGCTTTTCCCCGTCTTCCGAGAAGAGGCCCAAGAACAGCAATCGAGGCACGCATCTTGCGGACAATATCGTATGGGGCTTCATAAGGTTCTGAGGAAACCTCTTCAATCCGAAGAGTGTGTGTATTGTCGATGGTGATCTTTTTTCCGAGCTGTGTGAGAAGGGCTATCATTGTTCGGATATCCATGAGGTCTGGGACATTGTGAAGAATGACAACTTCCTCTGTGAGAAGTGAGGCTGCCATAAGAGGTAGAGAAGAGTTTTTCGCCCCACTTATGGAAACCGTTCCTTTCAAAGGAATTTGACCACGAATCACATACTTATCCATACCATTTCTGTCCTTGAAAAGATAAAGTGGCCTTTAGTATAAGGAAAACAAAAAGAAAACGCAATTTTTGAGAAACTGTTTCTCTCCTCTTTCATCGAGGGATATCTTTTCACTTTTCCCCTCCTTCCTTTTTTCAAGACATTTTTTCATGCAAAGCGAAAAAGACGCCACTCTTGAGCGAAAAAGATCCCAAGGAGGGGTACTCAACTCCATGTTGCTCTTTTTTGTTATTCCTTACACAAACACATCTCTTTTGACAAGTAATGTGATTGTTGATGGTAATCTTGGTGTTGTTGAGTTGTCATCCCTTCAACAGGTCAATGCCTTTCGATTTGTATAGATTTTTTTTTAAAAAAGAGTGGGGGTAGCTCTTGACAAAGGTGGGGAAATATGGTATAATAATAGTCCACG
>JAOADA010000012.1 GCA_026417555.1 Brevinematales bacterium | reverse complement strand
CCTGTCGAACGAGTTTTAGCCGCCAATTGTGGGATTTAAAGTGAGAGCCGTCCCACGAAACGCCTCCGGCGTGGATTTGTTTTAGCCGCCAATTGTGGGATTTAAAGTCTCATCGATAGAAACTTTTTCGCATTTGCCAATCAGTTTTAGCCGCCAATTGTGGGATTTAAAGTTAGAGAGTTCAATTGTTCTTTTTCCTGCGCTTTTCTTAGTTTTAGCCGCCAATTGTGGGATTTAAAGGCGCTTTTCTTAAGAATCTCAATTTTCATCGCCTACGTTTTAGCCGCCAATTGTGGGATTTAAAGCGTGGTGGTGGGCAAACTGTCACATCAGGTAGTAGTGGTTTTAGCCGCCAATTGTGGGATTTAAAGACGCTCTTGCGAAAGAAGAGCGCGCCGCGTGGTATGGTTTTAGCCGCCAATTGTGGGATTTAAAGAGCCTCGCAAACGAATGTGCTTTGCTACATTCACGCGTTTTAGCCGCCAATTGTGGGATTTAAAGCGATGGTAGTGTGCCCGAGCTTTTTGTTTCGAATTAGTTTTAGCCGCCAATTGTGGGATTTAAAGTATAATCTACTAGCGGTTTGGAAAGAAAATGCAAACTGTTTTAGCCGCCAATTGTGGGATTGAGGCCGTGGAAAGTGGGAAGTGGAAAGTCGAAAGGGGGAGTAGGGTGTGTGTGTGTGGTGATGGGTGTTTTTTAAAGTGGGAGGGATGTTCAGTCGAAAAATTTAGTATGAGTATCAAACGGTTTGAAGAGATCAAGGCTTGGCAATTGGCGAGGGATTTAACAATTGCGGTGTATAAACTTGAGTTTAAGACGAGTTATGGTTATGATTTGGGCCTGAAGGATCAGATACAGAGGGCATCTGTATCTATCATGTCGAACATAGCGGAGGGTTTTGAGAGGGGGAGTGACAGGGAATTTGTGAAGTTTCTCTACATAGCGAAGGGGAGTTGTGGGGAGCTAAGGTCGCTATTGCATATTGCGCATGATCTTTTGTATATCAGCGTGGAGAAACATCGGGAGTTGATTTTTGCTTGTGAAGAGGTGAGCAAGGTGATTTATGGATTGATAAAGTATCTCATGAGGAAAGAGGGCTTGTGACGTTAGACTTTGGAGTTTTGACGGTGTTGTTTTAGCCGCCAATTGTGGGATTGAGGTCGTGGAAAGTGGGAAGTATTATGAGGGGGCTTTTTCAGGGATATGTTGGGGGTGTTTCTCGAAAACGGGTTCGTGAGATGGGGGGTTAAAGATTCTCTGGTGAAGTGGGATTTTGAGCGAGACGGAGTTTGTACCATTTCACCGGATCTAAGACCGTGGTACCGTCTCGTATCTCAAGGTAAAATCCTTGGTTTGCCTGAACTATGGCTATGACTTCACCGGGTGAGATTTTTTGTCCTTTGCGCACAGAGATGCTCTCGAGTTCTCCAAAGACGAGTCGTTTTTCTTCTCCGAGGGAGATGATGATGACATTGCCAAAACCATAGAGCCAACCTGTATATTCTACTGTACCGGGAGCTGTGGAACGCAGGGCGGTGGTTTCTCTCACTTTGATTCTGATTCCTCGAGTTGTTGATTCGATATTTTCAATGAGGGATATGTCTATGGGAAAGGTGATATCCCCACGTGGTGAGGAAACCAGTGGAGGCGAAGAAGAGGGAGAAGGGGTGATAGGAAAGAGGCGGAGTTTTTCTCCTACAAAGAGGGTGGGGGATGTCTTTTTATTCCAGGTGAGGATATCATTGACACTAACTCCATAACGGCGTGAGATACTGTAGAGGGTTTCTCCTTCTCGTACCGTGTGAATGAGGGGCTTTGAGGCGGGAGGGGGAGGGGGAGGTTGGGTGTCCTTTTCCGAAAAAAGGGGGATGATGAGCTTCTGTCCTACATAAATGGTTTCGTGGGGAAGTTGGTTGCAGAGGATGATAGCCGAGAGTGGAGTTGAAAAACGTCTTGCAATACCCAAAAGACTATCTCCTTGTTGAACAGTGTATTCTTGGATTTCGTCTGGGAGAATGAGCTTTTGTCCCACTCGGAGGGTATCTGAGGTGAGCTCATTCAGACGTCGAATAAAAAGTGATGAGACACCCGTTTTTTTGGCAAGACCAATGAGAGTATCTCCGGGCTGTACACTATACTCCCTCGCATAGAAGAGGACAGTCACAAGACACCACATGAGTGTTAAAAACCATCGACGTCGAAACATGATGTATGTATCGGCATTTTTTACAAAAAAGAAAAGCCGCCTCATCGGCGGCTTGCAGGGGTGTTTTAGGCTGTTTTGACCTCTATCTGGCGAGGTTTGAAGTCCTCTGCCTTGTGGAGGGTGAGGGTGAGAATACCATCCTGGTAAGAAGCCTCAATCTTGTCTTTGTTGACTTTGTTGCCAATCCGGAATTCTCTATGGTACTCACCCAATTCAAACTCCGTGTCAATAGCCCTCCATTCTTTTCCTACCTCTACCGTCGAAGCATCGATTACCAGGCGATCGTCGTCTACTTTGACGGAGAGAGTGGACTTGTCTATACCCGGCATCTCCATGAGGAGAACGTAGCTCTCTTTGGTTTCATAGATATCGGTGGCAGGGATCAGTTTGCGTTTTTCCATAGGGCCCTCCTTATTTTACCTTGACCTCGATCTTTTTGGGTTCTTTCTTTTCTCGTTTGGGCAAGAATACGAGCAAGATACCGTCCACAAGCTTGGCTTCTATCTTTGCTGGATCCACTTCTGCCGAGAGACGGTAACTTCGGCTCTCAATGGGTTTGAGTCTCTCCCGGCGAATCCACTGAACGTTTTTCTCTTCTTCGGGAGTTTTGAGGGTGATAGTCAATACCTCGTTTTCGTAGTGGATTTCTACACCTTCTTTCTTGACACCTGGAGCCAACATCTGAATCATGTAACCATTTTCATTCTCGTAGATGTTGGCATAACTGAGGCGACTTTGTCTTGCCTCCTCCCAGAAAAAGGGAGTGTCGAGGAGGCTATTCATCAGGTGTTTCATTCTCTCGAGTTCGTAAAAGAGATTCATCATATCTCCCTCCTTATGAGATCTTTACATCAATCTTTTTTGTTTTGGATTCCCCTGTTTTGGGGAGTTCAATCGTGAGAACACCTTTTCGGTACTCTGCTTTTGCCTTGTTGGCATCGACTTCCCGTGGAAGTTCTATACTGCGGCAAAAGCTTCCGGAGAAGCGCTCAATACGATGGTAGTTTTTGTTTTTTTCCTCCCGTTTTTCTGTGCGGGAGCCACTGATGGTGAGAATATTGTCGTTCAACTCGACCTTGATATCCTTTTCTTCCATGCCTGGGAGATCAGCCTTGACAATGTAGGCTTTGTCCGTTTCTTCGAGGTCGACATTGAACGACCATGGGGTATCCTCAAACGAGGTTACCCAGTCAGATTTGAAGAACTCATCCAACCAACTGAAGGGATTGGTGTTTTTTCGGACAAGTTTCATAGGCCACCTCCTTTCTGTTTTTTTTCACAAAAATATTTGCAAAAAATGTGCCAGAAAATCCCAAGAAAAGTAGGGGAAAAATCCATGTTTTTTTGGGTTTTTTCGATACAGAAGAAAGAAAATGTATCTTTTTGAGGCATTTTTTTATTTTGTTTTTGTGTCAAAAATATTCTTTTTCTTCCTTTTTCTTGGGATCTCTGAATCAAAAAGACACACAAGGCTTTCGTTCCTGAGAAAAGGGGGATGGTGGGTACACAGAGAAAAGGAGTTGCCTTGTGGGGGCATGGCGTGGGAAGGATTATTAGTTTTTGTTTTCGGAAAACATGGTACCAAGTTTTTGTTGAAGGTCTCTATCAAGATAACGAAGAAGGAGGTTTTTGGGACGTTTCAACAGAGAGACGTCTTTGCATACGATTTTCTGGTTTTCGAGGTCAAAGATGGCCTTGTTGGCAAGAATGGTTTGGAGAGCACGGTAACCTTCGGGGTGATTGAGAGCGGTGAATTTTAGGAGGTCTTCAAAGGTGAGGGAAAAGGTATAGCGGACCTTGGGGGCAATGTCCACCCTGGCTTTGAGGGCTTGAATATAGAGGGCATCATAGAGACGGGTCTCATAGTCGGTAATCATCATATTAAAAATATGTCGCTGGAGAAACCATATCCTATCAGAAAGGAGAGTGATGATTTTTGTGGCAATTTGGGGATGTTTTTCCACGAGGGAGGTAAAGTTTTCTCGGGAAATGGACATGAGAAGTACCTTGCCTGAGGCTATTGCGGTGGCGTTTCTGGGTTTGTTTTCGAGGATGGCCATTTCTCCAAAGATGTCTCCTGTGCGAAGCACATTGAGGAGAATCTCCTGATTGTTGACAACCTTGAGGATTTTTACCTCCCCGTTCTGAATGATGTAGAGATTGTTGCCAATTTCATGTTCGAGAAAAATCACTTCTTTGTCTTCAAAGGTGACATAGAAATCCTTGACATCAGGCTCGTGGAATTCAATCGCTTTGCCATGGTTTTTGTAGAGTTTGAGGAGAGCTTCTTTGGCTTTGGCGACATTGGTTCCGTTGGGGCATTGTTGAACATACCGAACATATCCGTATACGGCTGCTTTGTAGGCACGCATTTTGGTTTCGTAAAAATGGGCTATCTCATAGAGATGAGAAGGGTCTTCTGTGACCTGTTTCTGGCCTGAGATAAGGGTGAGGATACTGTCATAAAGACGGAGTTTCTGGCTAAAGAATCGGAGGATCTTCATGGCTATGGGGGTATTTTGTTGGATGAGAAGATCAAACTGGTCTCGGCGAATCTGAATGAGAGTGGTGTCCTCAAGAGCCTCGATGGTGTAAAGATTGGGTCGGCGGGCCATACAATCTACTACTCCAAAAAAATCGCCCACTCCCAGAGTTTTGTTTTCTTGGGCAATATGAGACATGAAACTGTTGGTTTGTTTCACTCTCCCTTCTTTGATGATATAAAAAACATCTTGGGGTGGTTGGCCTTCAACAATGGGGACCACTCCCTGTTTGAGAAGGACAGTTTGAAAAGCCTCTGGCAAGGCTAGAGCCCTCCTTTTTTCTGGATGTAGTCATGGACGGTTGTCATATCCTTGTCTCCTCTTCCCGACACATTGATAATCACAATATCGGAAGAGTGGAAGCGTTGCTTGTTCTTGAGAAGATACCCAATCGCGTGGCTTGATTCCAGAGCGGGAATGATGCCTTCATACCGGGAAAGGTAGATGAGTCCATCCATAGCCTCGTCATCAGTGATAAAGGCTGCCTCGAGCCTTCCTATACTCTGAAGATAGGCAACCTCGGGACCTACCCCCGGATAATCCAACCCAGCCGAGATAGAATGTACCGGCAGAACCTGTCCATAGTTATCGAGAAGTACCTTGGTTTTACTTCCATGAAGGACACCAGGAATGCCAAAATTTAGGGTAGCGGCATGTTGTCCTATTCCGGTACCAGTTCCTCCTGCTTCTACTCCAATGAGACCAACCTCCTTGTCCTCAAGAAAAGGAAAGAAAAATCCCATAGCATTGGATCCTCCCCCCACACAGGCAATAAGGAAGTTTGGGAGGCGTCCCTCTTTTTCGAGGATTTGGGATTTGGTTTCTTTGCCGATGATGGATTGAAAATCCCTTACGATGGTGGGATAGGGATGCGGCCCAGCAACACTTCCGATGAGATAGTGGGTTGTCTGAACATTGGCAAGCCAATCGCGAAAAGCCTCATTCATGGCATCCTTGAGGGTCTGGCTCCCCTCTTCGACAGCATGAACTTTGGCTCCAAGAAGCTCCATGCGCAGGACATTTAAGAATTGTCGTTTCACATCGAGTTTTCCCATGTAGATTTCACACTCCATGCCCATCATGGCACAGACGGTGGCTGTGGCCACCCCATGTTGACCGGCCCCTGTTTCGGCAATGATCCGTTTTTTCCCCATTCGTTTGGCAAGAAGAATCTGGCCAATGGTATTGTTGATCTTGTGGGCTCCTGTGTGATTGAGATCTTCGCGCTTGAGATAAACCTTGCATCCGATATCCTCAGAGATACGACGGGCAAAGTAGAGGGGAGAAGGACGCCCTACATAATCCCTCAGATAATTCTGAAGTTCTCTCTGAAACTCTGGATCCCTCTTGGCTTCTTCGTAGGCTTTTTCAAGTTCTTCAAGAATGGGAGTAAAGGATTCTGGGACAAAGATGCCACCAAACTGGCCAAAATACCCCTTCATCGACTTCTCCAGAGCCGGTAGATTTTGTCGGTGATCTGTTTGGTGATATCCAGAGCAGCGAGATCTTCTTCGGGGGTTTTGAGGGGAGTGCGGTTGTTGAGGATACAATCAATGAAGTGTTGCTGTTCGAGTTTGAGAGCGTTATCTCGGTGAACAAAAACCCGTTCAACCAGGCTTTCTTGCCGGTATTTGAGTTCTTCCTTGGCTACTTCGTATTGGGTTTGTGGTTGACGGGTGATGGTGATTTCTTGAGTGTCATAGTTGAGAAACACATACGCATCCTTTTGGGAGACAGCAAGATGCCGCATTTTTGCCTGGGTAACCCGACTCGCGGTGATAGAAGCTACTACCCCATTCTCAAAAGAGAGAATAGCCGTGGCAATATCTTCAAAATTGGAGTATATCCTTTCCCCATAGGCTTCCACATGGACAACCGGAGATCTGGCAAGGGAGAGCACAATATCGACGTCATGGATCATGAGATCAAGTACCACACCGACATCCCGGATACGGCTCTGGGGTCCCATTCTCTGGGCCTGGATAAGATAAGGGGTGTGGACAATCTTGGTGAGTTCTTGTACGGCGGCGTTGAAACGTTCCACATGCCCTACTTGGAGAACCAGTTTTTTCTGCACGGCGAGGTTGAAAAGTTTTTCGGCAAAGTAGAGGGTTTTGGTGATAGGCTTTTCCACGAGAACATGTTTTCCTTTCATGAGGGCTGTGGAGGCATACTTGTAATGCAGATAGGTTGGAACAGCGATGATCACAGCATCGACAGCATGGAGAAAGCTATCATAATCCGTATAGGCTTTGACGCCGTATTTTTGACTGAGGGATTTTATTTCAGCTTCATTGATATCGCAGATGGCACAGAAGTTGATCCCTGGAATGAGTGAGAGTGTGTTGATATGGTATTTTCCCATATGTCCTGTGCCCACAATGCCTATCTTGAGCATGAGTTCCTCCAGAAAACACTTTGCCTGTATTGTAAGGCGGGCAAAGATTTTTTTCAAAGAAAAAAGAAAAACCCTTTAAAACAAAAAGCGCCCGCATCTGCAGGCGCTCTTAGCCCTATCGGGATTTGAACCCGAGTCGCCGCCGTGAGAGGGCGGTGTCCTAGACCAGGCTAGACGATAGGGCCATCGTTCTGGGGCGGAAGGATTCGAACCCTCACAAACAGATCCAGAGTCTGTCGTCCTGCCATTAGACGACGCCCCAGTGAGGATATATATTATAATGGGAACGAATCCTTCCTGTCAACTTTTCCCATGTTATTTGTAAAATTTTACCCTCACCTCTGTTGTCCAGCCATAAGCTGGCATTGTGGTGTCCGGATAACTCTCTATTTCCATACTTTCCATTCCTATGAAAAATTCTCTTGCCAGACGGATACCGTTATCTTGGGAGAGGGTAGAAAGGAGGGTTTGGATGTCAATCTTTGCTTGTATTCCTGTTTTTTGGCGAGGATTTGTGAAAAATGCCGGAAGAGAGATCCCACTTTTTTTCTCATAGATATCCTTGATGCACTGGACGAGAAGCTCTTTATCAGAGGCAAAGAAAAACTCATTTTCTACCATGCCAAAATACAAGGAGCCGTTACTCATCTTGTAGTGATAAAAGGGGAGGGTGAAGATTTCGAAGGCATACAGGGGCTCCTGTTTTTGTACTACCATGTTTTTCAGGGATTCCATGAGATGAAGCGCAAGCGTACGGTTTTTGATACCCACAGAACCATAATACAAGGGTTGGGCATTGGAAAAACGGTCAATCACAAGGGAGCATCGTCCCTCACTATTGTGGATGAAGTCTCTCTCCATGTCAACTCCGTAGTCTTTTTTGAGAGAGGCAAGGAGACCGGCTATCCCCATGATATCGATTCTATCCACGGCTCGATAATATCTATAAAGAAGAGAAAGGTTCAGAGAGAGCTTTGCCACAAGAAGAGGATTTCCCCTCACGTAATCCAGGGTATGAAAACGGGGAGTGTTGTCAAACTGCTGCAATTGATACAGAAACTCCTGTTGCTTAGGATCAATAGCTGCTGTGTACGCACGAAAAGAAAGGATTTTTGGTTCAAAAACTACACTGATGAGGCCAAAACCAGTCGGGAGATTTACCTTATCGGATACCCCTGTTCCCCGTGTAATACTACTGAGATACCGACTCTCAAACCAGATCCAACCGTTTTTCCACACGTCAGGAAGTTTCGAGACACTGAGGAGAAAATCCTGGCTGGTGATAAGTTGATTTGAGAGAGAGGAAAACACTTCTTCACTTTGCGAGAGGAGAAGGTAATGAGAAACAAAACGGGAGGCTGTTTGGGCAAGGTTTTTTTTAAGGTAGGCCTCTAAGGTTTTCTTGTTGGCCACCGGGAGCGCAAGGTAGCCTTTGTTTTCTGAGACGTGAACAAAAACCAAAGGGCTATTGGTATGTATCCCAATACTTGCTATGCTTTTTGCGTCAAGAATGTCCACCCCATAACTTGCCAGGCTCTGCGAGGAGAGTTCAGCCCATTTTTGTTTAAAGTTAGCCCCATAGAAATGGGTATAAAAAAAGCGGAGGCCTTCAACAAGATAAGTATGAGAGGGAACATAAAAAACAAGCTCTCCCCTTGCTACAAGAGGTTCTAGCGTATTTTGTGCCCAGAGGTACTGGAAAAGACCTATCCCGATGAGAAGGTGGAGGATACGTTTCACATGATCTCCTCATGAGGGATCTCTCCCCGTCGCAAAGGTTTGGGCATAAAGAGAATCTTGTAGGCTTCTTTTTTTTCTTCTTTTTCTTTTTGGGGGACAAAGGGTCGGACCATCTCGGAAGGCACAAGAAGGGGTTTGTGAAACTCTATTGAAAAACGGATCGCATCAAGAGGGCGAACCTCGATGGTTTTTTTCCACCAGCCCCATTGGATGAGGATGTTTGCTTTCCATGTGCCTTGGGATGAGATGAGGGAGATGGTATGTACCTTTATTCGAAGGGTTTTGAAGAGGTTTCTGATGAGGGGGTCTGTTAATAGAAAAGGAATGCTCATGAGTTCTTCCGATGAGCCATGAATGGGGATATGCAGTGCCATTTTCTCACTTTTTTCTGAGGAGACAAGTCGAAAGGTATAACGTCCAAAGTTGGGGTCGAAAAATATGCGATCAAAAACCAGTGAAGAAAAAGATTTTTTTTCTTTTGCGGGCATGTTTCCTCCTCTTCTGCTTCTGTAGCCTGCATATACATATATAATGTAACTCTTTTTTGAAAAAAAATCAAATTTCTTAGGAGCACGTCTTTTTTGATTTTTTTTCCGCATGGCCTCCCTGATGAGGGTGAGAAAAAGCAAAAAGAACACAAAAAAGTTTTTCCAAACTTGCGAAAAATTCTCCTCTACTCTACACTTTAGACGAACATTTCACTTCTCGCAGAGGGGCATCGTATTACATACTATAAAGAAAAGAGCAAGTGGCGAAGTTAACAAAGAAGGGGAAAGGAGGGAGTTATGAAAGGGTGGAGAGTTCTCGGAATAGTGATCGTGTGTGTGTGGGGATGTGGGTTTGTGGTGGAGGATAGGGAAGCGAAGACGGTGGATTATGTGGGACTTGTGTCGTATCTTCAGCCACTTACCAATGCAAAAGGGACATCATACGGCATCAGTACTTCCGGAACCAACGAGATCTCTCCCCAGGTGTACCATGCCCCGTGGGGGAAATCATATTTCTTTTTTGTGAAGGGGGATTATCCAAATCTTCCTTATGCTCTTGTGGTGCGAGAAATCTTTGTAGATGGCTCATTTGGAAAGCAGGAGTGGACTATTCACAATGGGATGATGGGGACGTCGTATTGTGTCTTTGATGGCGAAAGTAATGGGATGACCATTCCCGTCGTGGAAAAAGAGGGGGGGATGGCGGTTATTCAACCTAGTCTTTCGCTCTCTCCCGTGGTTTCTGTGGTCTCTCCAGGGGGATTGTCTGCTCTGTCTGTTTGGAATGGTTCTCGGTGGGAGATGTGGGCAGTGTATAGATCTGGAGCGAATGGACAATGGTATAGGTTTCGATGTCGTTTTCAAGGGACATGGGGAGGGGAGTCCGAAGTGTTGATCTCTTCGAGTGATGTTCTTCCTTTCCTTGCTTCTCCTCTGGGTGGAGTGGGGGTTGTCTCTGAAGGGGAGACAAATTTTGTTCTTTTACGGGTAACCGAACCCTTTGTTGGGGCAGGGATATACATTTTTCAACAACTTGTTATTTCTCTGAAGGCCGGTGAGGTTCTATGGGAAACAAACAGGGTATATTCGGTTTTTTCTGGCGTGAATACTCCTTTTGTGGAGAGAAGCACGTATGAGGTGTATTTTTCAATGAGGGAGAGTGCTGGGACACGATATGATCTCTATCGATTTCGATATCTCACGTGGGACAAGCTGATACCTGTTGATCTCCGGAGGCGGTTCCCCTAGATTGATATTTGTAGAAAAGGAGGTGGCTATGAAAAAGAAAAAGCTTTCTTTCTTGGTGGGTATGGTGTTACTTGGGATGGGGTGCGGCTTTGTCATGGAGGATGAGGCAGCCAAAAGGGTGGATTATAGGGAGGTGGTTTCTTATCTTCAGCCACTTACCAATGCAAAAGGGACATCATACGGGATCAGTACTTCCGGAATCAACGAGACCTCTCCCCAGGTCTATCATGCTCCCTGGGGGAAATCGTACCTCTTTTTTGTGAGGCAATCTTCTCTCTATGCAGCCGAGATGTTTTCTGATGGGAGGATAGGAGAGGCTCGTGTTGTTAGGGAGAGTACTTATCCATTTGTGGTATTTGATGGGGAGTATGCCGGAACGAAAAAAGCCTGGCTTGGGACGGATAGCGGGACCATCTATGAATTGAAGAGTGATTTGAGTCTCCAAGGTGTGGCAGATTTTTCTTCGGAGGTCTTTGCTGTCGATGTGTGGGATGGCACCAAGTGGGAGACGTGGGGGGTGTATAGAGATTCTTTTGATAATTTTTTGAAGAGGGTGAAACTAACCTACATGCTAGGGGCTGGATGGCAAGTTTCTTCTGTGACGATTATTGCCTCACCAGAAGCCACGGAGCTTCTGTATGCCCCCATGGGAGGAATTGGGGTGTTCTCTTCACAAGAGACAAATTTTGTTTTCCTTGGGACAAAAGAAGTCTCGCTAGGGCAAACTACCACATCAGTTTTTCAACAGATTCTTGTCACCATGAAGGGAGGAGCCATCACCACCAACGTGAGACCTGTGTATGTGGGCTTGTATGGGGTATCCTCTCCTTTTGTCGATGGAAAAACCTATGAGGTGTATTTTTCGATGGAGGAGAGTTTGGGATCTGGCGTGTCTGATCTCTACCGGTTCCGATACCTGACGTGGGAGAAGATGGTACCCACGGAGATTCGGGCCAAATTACCATAAAGGAGGTGGTATGAAAAAAATAGTCATAGGGATGGGTATCCTGTTGCCGATTTTTCTGTTTGCTCTTGATGCTGTGCAGATAGCGACGTGGATAGATTCTTCCTCTGTAACAGTGAGGGATGCCGTGTGGTTAGTAGAGTCTCTTGGGGATCCTACCCTTTCTGAGGAGAAAATATCTTGGCAGAAGTATGCCTCCCTCAAGTTAGAGGAAACACTCACGGCAGGAAAGATGGCCCGTATTCTTATTCTTGCAGGGAGACTGAAACCAGGGCTTCTTTATCGCCTTACCCACTGGGAAAGGTATGCCCTTCATGCGGCGCAAGGGATGGGGATAGTGGATAAAGAGGTGGTCTGTGGAATGCCTCTCACCGGGGCAGAGATGGTGGCTATTGTGGGAAAACTTCCATAGGAGGTGAGTATGAAAAAGTGGTTATGGTGTATTCTTTTTCCGTGTTTTGTCTATAGTGGAGAAGTGGTTTCAGTAGAAGGGGATGTGAAGGCTTTTGTGAACAAGGCTTGGCAAGTTGTCAAAAAGGGGGATAAGATTTCATCAGGAACCAAAATTATGACAGGGATAAAATCCTCTGTAGAGATACAGTCGCCGTATGTGCGTGTGGTGGTGAAACCCATGACACTGCTCACCTATACGGAAAAAACAGAGGCACAAAATGTTTCTACGGATGTAGGACTTCAGAATGGATCGGTAGAGGTCAAATATACCAAGCCCCCTCAGGGGAAGGTAGAGTTTCGGGTGCAGACACCAAAAGGGACAGCTTCTGTTCGTGGGACCGAAGAGAGGGTATCCTATGATACCATTGGGGGGATGAAGGTCACTGTGCTTTCGGGACATGTGGAGGCGGTAGGACGGCAGTTGTTTGCTGACCAAAACCTTGGGGTTTCTCCTACAGGAAAGGTATGGGAAGATACTGAGAAACTTCACGAGGCCCTGGGTGTGGTTGATGAGATCAAGGACGAGAGAACCTTT
Source organism: Brevinematales bacterium (assembly GCA_026417555.1). Classification (GTDB taxonomy): domain Bacteria; phylum Spirochaetota; class Brevinematia; order Brevinematales; family Thermospiraceae; genus Thermospira. Next base: position 30,724 of record JAOADA010000012.1, on the reverse strand, counting down.
AGTGACATTCAGGATCTTGTGAGAAGCCTCTTGGGTGAAGAACTCTCTCTTGATGATATAGCCAAGCTTTTAGGTGATCCTCAGAAACTGTAGGAGGAGAGTATGAAACATTCGCTATGGGTGATGATGATGGTTTCCTCTCTGTATGGATGGTACGGGGATGTGGGTTTTGAGTTGACACCGGTTTATGTCATGTTTAACGATAGTGAGAACACCCGGTACGGGTATGGGGTGTATGCTCTTGAGGGAAGAGGGAGATGGTGGGTAACACGAGGGCATGGGGTAGATGTTATTGTGAGAGATACCCTCCTGGTGGGAACCAATCTTTCCAATACCTGGGAACTGAAGCGACTGGTATGGCAAAGTGAGGGAGAAAGGCAATCTCTTCTCTGGGGTATTTCGGTGGGGAGGGATAGATTTTTTCTCGATGAAGGAAGGCTTCTGGAGAAGACGGCTGATGGAGTGTTGGGGTCTCTCTCGTGGAATGGCATCCAGCTTCAGAGTATGGTGGGGTATGGTGGCTGGACAGAATGGGTGGGTACCAACAGATCCTATCTTACCCTCACCAATGAACGGGTATATACAGGGCTGGGAGTGAGTTTTCCCCTCTGGATATTTTCGTTTGTGCGAGTGGGGGTGGCTGGGAGTCTTGATCTTCGGACCAATGCTTCTATGCATCTGGTGGATATAGTCGGAGGCGTCCAGGGAAGTGTGGGGTCGTTTGGGGGGTATAGAGCGAATCTGTGGTATGAAGGGGGAGAGATATGTCTGAGCAATCTCTTTTCTCCTGAACCTGTCTCGGCCTGGGCTGGGGAAGTGAGTGCTTTTATTGGCATGAAGAGTTTTCCCCTTCAGGGGATGCTACGTTATGTGGTAGCTTCAGGGGAAGGGTCATCGTCTGGTTGGAATCGTTTCACAGGTTTGGGAAAAATAGATGGGCCTGTGGTGTTTGCTCATCCCGTGGCTAATCTCTCTTTTCTCCAGATGCGTTTCACATGGAGAGAAAAAAATGAACTCTTTCTTGTCTCAGGGGTGTATGGGATGCTTTTCCGGATGGAGAAGAAGGATCTTATTCTTGTCGGTTTGTATGGGGATGGGAGTTTTTTAGGTCAGGAGATGGCTCTTGAGGTGGTCGTGAAGCCAGATCCTTCTTTTACTCTTTTTACTACCGGAGGGGTTATGTTGAAAGGAGAGGCCTTTGCTTTGAACCGAGATATTCCTCTTTTTCGTTTAACCTGTGGTGTGAATATCAGGCTTTAGGGGTGGGGTATGAGGATTGCTTCCCTGGTACGAAAGAGTCGGAGTTTTCGACGCTTTCATGAGAACCGTGAGATACCCATGAACAAGGTCACGATGTGGTTAGAGAGTCTGCGGTTTTTGCCTTCAGCGCGTAACCTTCAACCCTTGCGGTACGTGGTGGTGAGAAGTGCTGAGGTGAGGGAGAAGCTTTTCCCCCTCTTGGGGTGGGCGGGATACCTCAAAGGAAAAGGTACCCCACAGCCAGGAGAACGGCCTCCTCTCTATGTGGTTATTGGGTATGATAGCCGTCTTTCCCAACATCCTGCGATAGACATTGGGATAGCGGCTCAGACACTTCTTCTTTTGGCTGTTTCGTGTGGGTATGGGGGATGTATGATAGGGAGTTTTGATGAAGCGAGGGTCCGAGAAGTGTTAGGTATGCAGGAGTGGTTTGGGGTAGGGCTTGTGGTAGCCCTTGGCAAGCCAAAAGAAAAGGTTGTGGTTGTTCCCCTTGAGAAGGGGGTAGAATACTATCGAGATGAGAAGGGACATCACTATGTTCCCAAGCGGTCTCGAAAGGATCTCTGGCTAAAAACACTATAGGAGAGATCATGATAAAGGATGGGATAAAAGAAGGCATCATCGTGGTAGTCGCCATAGGGGTGGCGTTGGGTATTTCTTTTACCCCCATAGGGAGGATACTTGAGTTGAAGCTTCAGGATGGTCTTGCTTTTTTTCATAGGAATAAAGGGGCAACTAATCTTTTTGTGTATGTCAATATTGACGATGCCACGATAGACAAAATCCAGGTGTATCCTGTGCCTCGGTTGGTACTTGCAAGGGCGATAGAGGTCATCAAAGAGTTTGGGGCCAAAGCGATTATTGTGGACTCGGAGTTTATTGACCCAGCGCCGTTGTGGGTAGATACTGCCCTCTATGAAGCAGGGGAAAAGAATGTTGAAAAGGTTGTGGTCAATCAGGACAGCCGTTTTGGAGAGGCCATTGCCTTAGAAGGGACTCCAGTTTATCTTGCCTGTCGGGGGGTAACAGAGAGTGAAAAGCCACGAGCCACCTGGAGTGAGGATAATGCTGAGCTTCAAATGGTGTATGAGAAGTTTTTTCTGTCTGTGGAAAATTCTCTTGGGATGGAGAAATTTCCCAACGAACTGAAAATGGAGTTTCCTGTTTTTCCCCTGTATATGTATGCGGCGGGACTTGGAGATACGACAAGTGAGGAATCAGAAGATGGGGTTCTCCGTCAGGTAGCGCTTCTCAGGCATTTTCATGGGCGATATGTGCCCCAACTCTCTTTTGCGTATGTTCTGGATGCTTTGGGGGTAGAAAGATCGGCGATTCGAATGCAAAACGGCTATCTTGTTTTGCCTACTCGGGAAAAAACATGGTCCATTCCTGTGAATAAAAGGGGAGAGATGCTCGTTCGCTGGGTAGGTGGCTGGAAAACCCAACCCTGGACGAACATGATCTCTCTGGTTACCCTTCTTGAGTATCGAGAATGGAAGGAGTATCTTGGATCGATGAGACAATCAAACAAAGACAGCACGAATTCTCTAGCCATAGAGGAAACCCTTCACAAATACCAAGAGCTTCTTGCCTATCTGAAGGACAAGGTTGTGGTGATTGGCTACACGGCTTCTGCAACCACAGATGTGGGGGCTATTCCTTTTGATCCATCGGCGCCTCGGGTTATGCTTCAGGTGCATATGATGAATACGCTCTTGATGAAAAATTTTCTTTTCTTTCCCCATTGGGGATGGGACAGTTTGATCGCTGGGGTGCTTCTTCTTATCCTGGTGATTACCAGTCGATGGACGAAAAGCGCTCTTCAAGAAGTGATTGTCATAGGGGCAAATTGGGTACTTCTTGTGGGTTGGATGGTGGGGAGTATGGTATTTCTGAGTCGCCATGTCCATGCTTTTTTTCTTGTGATGCTCTGGATTTTGGTGTCCCTTTTTTATGTAGTGTACAAATTTTTGGTATTTGATAAGCAGAAACAATTTATCAAGCAGGCTTTTTCGTATTACCTTTCTCCGGTGGTTATCAAGCAGCTTTTGAGTGATCCTTCACAGCTTCAGTTGGGAGGAGAACAGAGAGAGATTACGGCATTTTTCTCTGATGTGGAGGGATTTACTTCTATTTCAGAACAACTCTCTCCTACGGAGGTCGTCTCGCTTCTCAATGAATACCTCACGGCAGCCACCGATGTGCTTCTTAAGTACGGGGGAACAGTGGACAAGTTTGAGGGTGATGCGATTGTGGCCTTTTTTGGGGCACCAGTTACCCAGCCGGATCATGCTTACCGATGTGCTATGGCCGCTCTTGAGATTCAACTCAAACTCTCTCTTCTGGCGGTAGAGTGGGTTCAGCGTGGGTATCCTCTTCTCAAGACCCGTATTGGGATGAATTCGGGTCCTGCCGTTGTTGGAAATATGGGGTCCCGGCAGCGTATGAACTACACCATGATGGGGGATACGGTAAACCTTGCCTCACGTCTTGAGGGAGCCAACAAGTTTTATGGAACTTATACGATGATGTCGGAGACAACCTACGAGCAGGTAAAGGAACACTTTGTATGCCGTCGACTTGATCTTATTCGAGTGAAGGGAAAGAATCAACCTATTGCGGTGTATGAACTGATTGAACGGGTAGGAAAACTCTCTCCCGAGAGAGAGGCTGTTCTTGTGAGGTTTCAGGAGGGATTTTCTCTCTATGAGAAAAGACAATGGAGAGAAGCCGGGGAGATTTTTCACGCTTTATGGGAACACTATGAAGACCCCCCTTCGAAGACCTACCTTGAACGTTGTGAAGAGTTTGTGAAAAATCCCCCTCCACCGGATTGGAATGGAGTCTATGTTCTCCGAAGTAAGTAAAAGTCATGGCAGGAAAAAAATATTTTCTCTTGACAAGGGGAAATTTTTCCTTACAATATGGAGGAAAAAAAGAGGAGAGAGAGTATGGCCGAAGAAAAGAATATCCACATAGGGGAAGTGAAGAAGGGCAATATTATTATCAGTATTTCTGAATTCAATGGCCAGAAATTTCTGGACATTAGAAAGTACTATGAGGAAGATGGAGAGTGGAAACCCACCAAAAAAGGGATTGCTCTGAATAAAGAGCAGTATGAAGCCGTTTTGGAGATCCTTCTCAAGGAAAAGGAAAAAATTCTCAAAGAAATGGCATAACAACTAGCCAAAGGAGGTGGTATGAAGAGGTTTTTGATAGGTGTTTTGATGCTGATGGGGATGATGGGATGGGCGTTTGAGGATTTTTGGGCTGAAAGAAACACCCTGGAGGGGGCAAAAAAGGGGTATGAGACGCTGAGATCTCTCTCTCTCCAGCAACCCGATTCCTATGAGGTAGCATGGAAATTTGCCCGTGCGGCCTATCATTATGCGGAAAATTTTGTCAAAGACAAGAATCAACGGAAGGTGATTTTTACCGAGGGAAAAGAAGCAGCCGAAAAGGCAACGAGGCTTAATCCCAATGCTCCGGAGGGGTGGTATTGGTTGGGGGTGTGTCTTGGATCGTGGGGGGAGGCGAATGGTATTATGCAGAGCTTGGGGGCTGTAAAACCTATCATGAACGCTATTGCCAAAGGGATGGCGGTGAACCCTACCTGGGACAATGGGGTTTTTTATAATCTTCGTGGTCGGGTATATCACCGTGCTCCCGCGGGTATCAGTGTGGGGGATAAGCAAAAAGCTGAAGCTGATTATAAACAAGCGCTGACGCTCAATCCTAACAACCGAACGGCGTGCCGTTTTTATGCGGAACTCCTCCTTGATGTCGGTCGTAAAGAGGAAGCCGCCAAGATGATCGAGAAAGGGCTTGCGATACCCTATGATGCCTCGAATAAAGTCTCCGAGGACAAGGAGATCTCTCTTCTTCAGGCGCTGAAGAAGAAGTTGTGAACCTGGATACGCCAACGTTGGAAGAAAGTGAAATGAAGAAAACACCCCCACTTGTGAAGGTGGGGGTGTTTTTTGTGTGGGGCACAAAGAGGATGTGGTCCTTGGGAAAAAGCCGGAGAGAAGTTAGGTGGTTCATCTCGAAGGGGGATGGTTCTCTTGTGAGAAAGGATGATGTTCTCATGAGGAAATCGGGCTCTCCAAAATACTTGACAAAACTGGATTTTTTCTTACACTAAAAGGAGGAGGAAAACGTGGCTGAGCATTTGGCAGTGAGTGTTCATTTTCTTTATCCGGGGGTTGTGCTCAAGGGAGATGCCTTTACGGAAAATGGGGAGAAGGTTCATGAGGGATACGTTCCTTTTACCGATGAAAAGATTGCCTGGCTCAAGGCAAGGGGTATTACTACGCTTTATTATACCCCTTCTGAAGAGGCATCGCGCTGTTTGGGAAAAGACCCTATTATTCCAACAACTACTTTGGAGAAAGGTCTTGATATAGCCAAAGAGGTAGAAAAACGGCTTCGTGAGAATGCTCCTCTTCCCACCAAGGAGATTAATGGACTTATTGATGAGTTTGTGGACAAGATAATGAATATCCAAGGAACAACACTCAACCTGGCTGAGCTCAAAAAATATGATGAGTATACCTATACTCACTCCGTCAATGTGGCGCTTCTTTCGCTTATGATGGGCAAGAAACTTGGTTACAATGAAGAACAGCTCAAGATTGTTGGTGTGGGAGGGATGCTTCACGATATTGGCAAGGTGAGGATTCCTCTGGAGATCCTGAATAAGCCTGATAGGCTTACCCCGCGAGAGTTTGAGATTATGAAACGCCATCCTGTGTATGGTTTTGAGATGGTGAAGAATGTGTATTCCCGCTTTGTGCAATCAATAGTACTTTATCATCACGAGAAGGTTTCTGGAGGAGGTTACCCGTTGGGGAAAAAGGGTCAGGAAATAGAGGAATTTGCCCAGATTGCTAGTCTCTGTGATGTGTTTGATGCGATTACGAGTAGTCGTCCCTACAAACCAGCCCAACCTTTTTGGTATGCTCTTGTGTGGATTTATCGTGAGCAAGGCAGAAGTTTCTCTCCTCGTCTTGCTCAAACTTTTGTGAAAGAGTTGCCCCAGTATCTTGGGGAGAAGCCTATTTTTCCTGCGGGCAGCTTTGTCCAACTCAACACAAAAGAGATCGCCTATATTCCCCAGGATAGTCGAACTATTTGGCCTGTGGTGTATCTTCTCATCAATGAGAGAAAGCAGATTCCCCCAAGGCGAGTAGTGATTGATCTCTCGCTTGAGGAGGATCGTTTCATAGAAAGGCAGATTTTTGATGAAAAACTTGTAGCTACCTTGCAACAAGTGGCCCAAAAATTTCTTGGGCCAGAAGAAACTCCTCCGAATTGGAAGTTGAAATGAAAGAGGCACTTTTTTGGTCTCAAGAAAAAGAGGGGGTTCGGTGTGAACTCTGTCCTCATCATTGTTTCCTTCGAGAGGGCAAAGTCGGTCTCTGTGGGGCAAGAAAAGTCAGAGACGGGAGGCTTGTTTCTCTCAACTATGCCCGGGTAGCGGGTATGGCTGTTGATCCTATCGAGAAGAAGCCGCTTTTTCATTTCTATCCAGGGGCTCGTATTTTTTCTGTGGGCACCGTAGGATGCAACCTTCGTTGTCCTTTTTGTCAGAATGCGGGACTCTCTCGTTTTTTTGATGACTACCATGGAGATATCGAGGAGATTGATGAGATTTCTGTTGAGAGTCTGGTTGCCCTTGTTGAACGGAGTGGAGGAGAAAAGATGGTGGCGTACACCTATTCTGAGCCTGTTGTTTGGTATGAGTATGTTCTTGAGGCTATGAGGGCATGTCGTGAAAAGCGTATCAAAAATGTGGTAGTAACCAACGGGTTTATAGAATCTCGTCCCTTGGAAGGGTGGGTTCCTTTTCTTGATGCGGCAAATGTCGATCTCAAGAGTTTTCAACAAGAGGGATATAAAAAATTGGGTGGAAGTCTGGATCCTGTGAAAAGAACCATCCAGAGGCTTTTTGAGGCAGGGGTGCATGTGGAGGTGACGACGCTTGTGGTGCCAGGGGTGAGTGATTCTTTGGAAGCGATGGAGGCGTTATCCTCTTGGCTTTCTTCGTTATCTCCTGAGATACCCTTGCACCTCTCTCGATATTTCCCGCATTACCATTATCATGAACCTCCTACGACCCTTGATCTTCTTCATCGTATGAGGGAGGTGGCTACCAAGCATCTTTTTCACGTCTATATAGGAAATGTGGTTGAAGATGCCTCGACCTTTTGTCCAGGATGTGGCAAGATCTTGATTCGTCGCTCTGGGTATCTTGTGGAACGGGTAGGACTTCATGGGGGAAAGTGCTCTCATTGTGGCAGATCTCTCTGGGGGAGATATGAAGATTGAACGGGGAGACATGGGATACCGATCTCTCAAAGTGGATGGGCGATATCTCTATAGTCCTTATGATCCTTTTCGAGAGATAGAGCGATCACTGGAAAAGGAAACGCTTCCTGAAAATCCGTTTTTTGTGCTCTTTGGATCTGCTGAGGGATATGTGGTGGAGTTTCTTCTTTCCAGAGGGTATAGGCCTCAGGACATCTGGTGTCTGGAGCCAGTTCCCGAGCTTCGTAGAGAGGTTTCTCCTCCCATTCTTGAGGGGGATCTTGCGCTTCATCTTGAGGAGGCTCTTCTTCGTGGAAGAAGGCCTTTTCTCTTTGCTTTGGAAGGGTACAAGAGGGTGTTTTTTCGTGAGTATGAGGCATTTTGTCAGTGGTACAAGGATGTGTTAGCTCGGGCTGTAGAGAATATTAAGGTGACAGCCTTTTTTTCTCGGCTTTGGTGGATTAACTATGTGAGAAATATGGGGGTTGCTCGTCAGAAAACACTGTACAGACTCCCTCACACAGGGGTGCTTTACGAGGATGTGGTGGTAACTGCCTCAGGCCCCTCCCTGGAAGCATCCCGTGAAGAGTTAAAGGCATGGTTTGTGAGGGGAGGAAAAATTTTAGCGTGTCTTTCGTCGTATGCTTTTTTGAGGGAAGCTGGTATCAAGCCATGGGGGGTGGTGGTCAGTGATGCGGGAGTTGCCAATGTGCTGCATGGGGTGGGGATAGAAAAGGATAGTGTGGTTTTTGCCAGTGTGTATGCGAATTCAGCTTTGGTGGTTTCCCTCGATTCTCCGGTGGTGCTGTATGATTACGAGAGAGAGGGGAAAAACCCCTCATTTGTTCTCTCCCATCCTTCTGTGGTTCTTGATGCCCTGTGGATAGCCAAAAGACTGTTTGGAGGCGAGGTGTATGTCGTTGGCCTTGATCTTGCCTATAGTCGACAGGGGACGCATCCTCGGGCCAATAGACTTCAACAGCTTGCTCGACTTTCTTCTCACCGACTGAGGACAGTTGAGACCGCAGCCTTGGGGTTTTTCTCGCGACCCGATCTTGAAGAAGTCAAGGGAAAGGAAGGAATCTGGACAACCCGAGCATTTGACCTTGTCAAAACAGAGGTGGAGAGGAGTTTTGCTGATGTGAAGATAGTGAGGCCCCTTCTTTTTTGGAACAATCCTTCGTGTGAATATCTTCCTCTTCCCCATGTAGCAAAGAAAGAGATAGTGTGGGATCCCTTGGAAGGGGTAGAGGATGCTCTTTTTAGGGCACAAGAGGAATTGGACAAGAGCGAGTCTCCTGTGTATCTTCGAGAGCGAATGGTGGGAGATTCCTCTGAGAGACTCAAAAAGATGTTAACTGACAAGTATCGAGGCCTGGTTTTTTAGCCAAGGGACACATACAGAGAGAGGAAATCCAATATACGACCAAGGAGGTGGTGTGAAAAAGATTTGGAAAGGGTGGTTGTTGCTTGTTCTCGTAGGGTGCGGATCTCAGAGGGATCAGACGGAGGTCTTTTTTTTAAATCGGTTGGTGGTTTTAGATGAGGCGCTCTCTCAGATGCTGGATCGAGAATTTTTGCCCATTGCTGTTCTTCGGTATCGTTGGCTTGGTGTTTCCAGGGCTATAGTGTATGGCATGGATGAGAAAGAGAAGAGGGGGTGGTGGTTGTGGGAGAGGGGGAGAAAACGCTTCATTCCTCTGGAGGATGAAGTTCAGGGTTTTGATGTATCAGGACAAAAAGTGCTTGTTATAGGGAGCACATGGGAGGAGGGATTTTTTCTCCGAATAGGGAAAATAGAGGGGAAAAATTTTGTCCCAGAGGTGACGTGTCGTTTTCCTCTGATACCAGAAAACTCCCTTGGAGTGGAGGATGGTTTTTATCTTGCTGGAAGGGATGAGAAGGGTGTGCATACCGTTTTTTTTGTCTCGTTTGCGGGAGGGCTTGACAAAAGGTTGGCGCTTACGAATGCTCACGCAACCCTTCGGTTTGGTCGCCTGGCTGGTCGGCCGATGGTATATACCTCTTATGAAAAAGGGAGAGGAGAAAGTCTTTTTGCCTTTCTTGATGCAAAACCACTAGAGTGGAGGACGCTTACTCACGAGGGGACAGTGGTACAGAAAGCGGTGTTTCTTGGTGAGGTGATGGGTGTCCCTGTGAAACAGGGAGAAAACATTACGTGGCGTGTCTTTGATAGAGAAATGAAGCCCATAGGATCAGGACCGGAGTGGAAGGGGGTGGTCTTTGAGGAGCTTGCTGAGAGGAGAGGGGAGAAGAAAGGAATCTTTCTTTGTTTCTTGCCATCAGAACTCCGAAGTATTCTTGTGGTGTTTCACTGGGATGGGGTTCAGTGGAGCTGGAAAACTTTCTCACCCTGATTTGACAAAAAAGAAAGTGTTCTTTACAATATTCCATCCTTCCTGTCTTTGCTTTCGTTTCTTTGAGGGTAGGAAACGGGCAAAAGATGGGCGATAACGACCATAAGGAGGCATACACATGCGGAAATATGAAATGGCTTTTCTCCTCAAGGAGGGAGAGGCTTCTGTTCAGGCCCAGACAAGACTCAAAGACTATCTGAAGCGATTCCATGGGGTCCTGCTAGGTGATTCGAATATGGGAGTGCGTGATCTTGCGTATGTGATCCACAAGAATCGCCAAAAGTTTCCTCGGGCTTTTTATTACTTCATGGAGGTGGAGATGGATCCCGCTCAGGTAGAGGCTTTTGAGAAACTGGTTCGGTACGATGAAGATGTGATCCGCCACATGGTATTGGTGAAATAGTATGGCTTGGGATATTAATCGCGTCGTGCTTGTTGGAAGATTGGCAAGAGATCCGGAGATCAAGTATACCCCAGCCAATACCCCTGTAGCCCGTTTTACCCTCGCGGTAGGGGGAAAGCCTCGTAATGATGGCGGAGAGAGTGTCTCGTTTATTCCCATTGTGGTATGGGGCAAGACAGCTGAAACATGCAAGCAGTATCTTACCAAAGGAAAGATGGTGGCGATTGATGGGCGTTTGGATCAGCGATCGTGGAAGGCTCAGGATGGTTCTCCTCGAAGTACTATTGAGGTGGTGGCTGAGAGAGTAGAGTTTCTTGGTTCAAGTGGTGGAGGCTCAAAGCCAGTCGAGGCGAAAACTGGGGCAGCCCCCTTTGAAGGTGATGATGAAGTGGGTTTCTATTATGACAATACTGACATTGATCCAAATCCGGTGAATCCTGAGGACCCAGGTTTCTGAGGGTCTTGAAAAAAACAAAGATGAAGGAGAGTGTATGATCGATAAAGAGACCGATATCAAAATGGATGTCGTGGTTCCTGAAGAGGTAGAGAAAGAAAAAGAAGAGTTGCCAGCTGAGGAAGTGGCGGAAAAAGCATCTTCTTCTGACAGGGATAAAAAACGGTTTTTCTTTTCAAAGAAGGTGTGCCGCTTCTGTACTGGGCAGATCAAGATGGAAGAGGTTGACTACAAGAATGTCGAACTTCTTCGTCGATATATTATGCCCAGTGGCAAGATAGTTCCTCGCCGTATTACGGGGACGTGTGCCAAACATCAGCGTATTTTGGCCGGTGAAATCAAAAAAGCCCGTATTCTTGCTTTGTTGCCATTTTTGGCACGGTAAGTGGGTGGGGAGTTTCGTTTTTTCCTTGCACTTACTGCCTTGATAGGGTGGGGAGTGCATGAGGCAGCGTTAGTTTTTGCTAGGTGGGTAGCTTCTCCTCTTGGATGGGGAGGAGGGCTTGTGGTTGTTGGGGCAACAGGGTGGTGGCTGGGAGGATGGTTGGGACTGGGTGTAGGGTGTGGAACATGGATTTTTGGAAGCCTCGTCCCAATCAAGTACCGAAAGTTCTTCGTTGTGGGGCTTGCTCTCGTGGTGATGGGGTGGTATGGCCTCACAGAAGAGAAGATATGGTTTTTTTTCCGGCCTATCCTCCGGTTATGGGGGGAGAGACTTCACCTCCCACCAGATGTGGTAAATGTGATGGTGTTTTTTCGCCCATGGTATGCAGGTTACGTGATAGCCTGTATTCTCTGGGGTGTATATAGGGTATATGGGAAATATCCCGTTTCCCTGTGGTATAGGCTGACGAGGAAGCCCCTCTGGAGGGAAAGAGGAGCGTTTGTTCTCCTTTCTGGGATGATGCTTCTTGGGATACAGGGGGGTGGGTGGATAGAGCGAGTTGTGGCTGGCCCCTGGATGGTGTTTCTTTCCTTTTTTGTGTGGAAAGGGGTCATGACCATTGCCTACGGAGAGCTAGGAAGGCATTTTCCCCTTTGGGTAGGAGTGGTGTTGTGTGTTGGGCTTATGATTTTGTTGGGGGAGGCGTTTTTGGTGGCACTCTGGGTGTATGCCGGGATAGGTTTGATAGGTGATTTTTTTATGCAAAGAAAAGAAATACGATAAGGAGGACTTCGATGCGAGTGATTTTGCTGGAAAATGTTATTGGACTTGGCAAAGCGGGAGAGATAAAAGAAGTTCGCGATGGGTATGGGAGAAATTATCTCATCCCTAAAAAACTTGCTGTTCTGGCCACAAAGGAACAGGAACATCATTTCCAGAGGCTAGCAGCTAAATTGGCAGAAAAAGCAAGACAACAGTATGAAAATGCCATGCAACTTAAGGAGGCCCTTGAAAAAGAGGTACTTGAGATCTCTGCCCGTGTCGGTGAGGGAAACCGTCTCTTTGGGTCTATTACCAATGCGGATGTGGCGGTTTTGCTTGCCGAGAAGGGATATACCATTGAGAAACGGAAGATTGTGAACGAGCATATCAAGACCATTGGTGAACATGTGGTGCGTGTTCGTTTGGATGAGGGTGTGACAGCCGAATTGAAGCTTGTGGTAAAACCAGCATAGGGTTGGTATGGCAGGGGAAGAGTTTCTGAAAAGACTTCCGCCATACAGTTCTGAAGCAGAAAAGGCTCTCCTGGGGGTGTTACTGAAAACCCCCAGGATATTGAGCGAGATAGGGGATGTTCGGGAGGAAGACTTCTTTGATGAGAGGCACCGATGTATCTTTCGGGCTATTGTGGATATTGCCGATCATGGAGGGGGAGTAGATCCCGTCACTGTTGCAGAGTGGTTAGAGCGAAAGAAACTGCTTGAGCGTGTGGGAGGCTTGTCCTACATTGCCCAATTGCAAGATGCTCCTGTGATGGTTTCGCACTTTGCTGCGTACAAAAATATTCTTTTGGAAAAATCACTTCTCCGTTCTTTGATAGGGGCAGCCGAAAATATTGTGCAAACCTGTTATGAATCTCAGAGCCCCGTTGATGAAATCTGTAATGTCGCGGAAAAAAGCATCTTTGATGTCACCAACCGTCGCCTTAGGACAGACTTTGTTCATCTGAAGGATGTTTTGGTGAAGGGTATGGAGACTGTGGAACTCCACAAAAAAGGAGATGTGGTCTTCTCAGGCTATTCCAGTGGGTATGCGGATTTGGATGAGAAGATTCTTGGGCTTCAGAGACAGGATATGATTGTTCTTGCGGCCAGGCCCTCTATGGGAAAAACAGCCTTTGCACTCAATATTGCCCTTCGGATGACGGAGGTCCATCCTGAAGCGGCTGTGATGCTCTTTTCTCTTGAGATGAGTAACCTGGAGATAGCTTTTCGTGCGATTTCGTGTGCCTCTCGGATCCCTCTCTACAAAATCCGTTCAGCCAAGATCTCGAAAGAAGAGATGGCTTCTCTGGTGGATACGGCAGGGGCCCTAGCACGTAAAAATATCTTGCTTGACGATACTCCCGCCATTTCTCTCAATGAGCTTCGTTCTAAAGCTCGACGTGCCAAATCTCGTTATCCCGACTTAGGACTCATTATTATTGACCATATTCAATTGATCAGAATATCTGATGCTATTGTAAACAATCGCGTTCAGGAGTTGTCCTATATCTCTCGAAATCTAAAAGCACTTGCCAAGGAGTTAAATATTCCGGTGATGGTTCTTTCTCAGCTTTCTCGTGCTGTGGATCAGCGAGAGGATCATAGGCCCATCTTGTCTGATTTACGAGATTCTGGAGCTATTGAACAGGATGCCGATCTGGTGATGTTTCTCTACCGAGAGGAGTATTACAAGCCCAACACAGACAAGAAGAATATTGTTGAGGTGATTATTGCCAAGCAGAGGAATGGAGCCACAGGTTCGGTGGAACTTGCCTTCTTTGGGGAGACTACCCGTTTCGAAGAATTAGAAAAGGGTTTTCTCTCTTCTCCGGAGAGACATGGGGGAGGGGATCGTGAGTTTTAGAGAGAGAGTTATTCTTTTTTTTCACGAGATAGGGGAATTCTTTTTGTTTCTTTTCGCCGTTTTTCGGCGGTTTGGGAGAGGTATGAGGCAGTGGGAAGAGCTTTTGAAACAGGTGTATATGGTTGGATTTGAGTCTATCCCTGTGGTGATATTGACAGGGCTTTTCTCGGGGTTGATTATGGGCCTTTCTTTAGGCAATGCCCTGGAGAGTATCATTATGGGAACTGCACAGTACCTCAGTGGCGGTCTTTCCGTAGCCCTTGTGAAGGAACTCGGTCCTGTTCTTACTGCTTTGATTGTAGTGAGTCGGGTGTGTTCTTCTGTGACGGCCCATCTTGGGACGATGAGAGTGACAGAGCAGATTGATGCCCTTGAAACTATGGGAGTAGATCCAGTGGAATACCTTGTGGTTCCCCGGGTAGTGGCTGGAATGATCTCTCTTCCCATCTTGGGAATGATTTCTATTGTGTTTTCTCTTGTTGGTGGGTGGATGATGATCTCGGGGGTTCACGGAGTGCAGACAGCCGTCTATATTGAGTGGGCCCAGATCCCGCTCAAGATAGGGTATATTTTTGAGTCTCTTTTTAAGATGATGTTTATTGGAGGATTTATTCTTCTGGTGAGTACGTTTGAGGGTTTTCGAGCAGGGGGAGGGGCTGCTGGGGTAGGAAATGCCACCATCCGTTCGGTGGTGACGAGTAGTGTGATGGTGATCTTTTTGGATTATGTGTTGGGGACGTTTTTTCTTATTTTTAGTGGGGGGATATTCTGATGGCGGCGATTATTGAGGTATACGATCTTCACAAAGTTCTCAACAAGAAAAAAGTACTTGATGGGTTGTCGCTTTCTATCCAAAGAGGAGAGACATTCGTCTTGATTGGTCAGAGTGGGGTAGGGAAAAGCGTCCTTCTCAAACATCTCATTGGGCTGATGAGGCCGGACAAGGGAGAGATTTTTATTGACGGGATACAACTTGATTATGACAAGCCGGAGATTATGTCATCCTTGCGGAGTCGTTTTGGCATGCTTTTTCAGGGGGGGGCCTTGTTTGACTCCTTGACAGTAGGGGAAAATATCCTTTTTGCTTTGGAACATTTGAGGCCAGAGATGGACCAGAATGAAAAACTCGAAAGAATGCGGCGGTCTCTGGAACTGGTAGAGTTGCCGGGTATCGAGGATTTGATGATAGCCTCTCTTTCAGGCGGGATGATGAAGCGTGTGGCGCTTGCGAGGGCAATCGTCGCTGAGCCAGAGATCGTGCTCTTTGATGAACCTACTACTGGACTTGATCCTATTACCACAGCGACAATCAATGATCTGATTGTGGATCTGAAAAAGAAGCTTGCTATGACCTTTGTGGTGGTTACCCATGATATTAAGAGTGCTCTTTTCATAGGGGATAGGATCGGGATGCTCTACCGGGGACAGCTCCTTTTTGAGGGAACTCCAGAAGAACTCAAGAAAACTAACAACCCTTATGTTAAACAGTTTGTTGAGGGACGTTCCCAGGGTCCTATTACGGAGGAATATCAGAAACAGCTTCAGACTATGAAAACATTGGCACAATCTGGAGGTGAGGTATGGAAAAACAAGTAAAGAAAAAGGCTCTCTATGTAGGAGTTTTTGGATTTTTGGGGCTCTTTCTTGTGGTAGGGTTTATTATCTTTGCGGGGAAGTATAATGCCATTCTTGGAGGGGCATACAAGCTTCATCTTGTCTATACCTTTTTGGACAACCTCCAGGTAGGAGCCAAAGTGAAGATCTCGGGGGGACCAGCCATTGGGTATGTGGATAGGATTGAT
Source organism: Brevinematales bacterium (assembly GCA_026417555.1). GTDB lineage: Bacteria > Spirochaetota > Brevinematia > Brevinematales > Thermospiraceae > Thermospira. Next base: position 15,105 of record JAOADA010000012.1, on the reverse strand, counting down.
CTCAAAGAGGGGAAATTGGTTGTTACGGTCTACATTCAGAAGAAGTTTAAGATCAATCGAGGGGCAGAATTTAATATCTACTCTACGAGTCTTGTCGGACAAAAGTATATCAATATCTCTCATTACAATCCAGCGACGACAGATTTTTATACCAATAACGAGGAGATTCTTGGTGTGACACCTATGGGTTTTTCAAGGGTTCTTGAAGTGGCTGGAGTAGGGCTTCAGGCTTTGGTTTCCGGGGAAAATGTAGATACCCTCTATCAGGTGAAAGCTACCTTTGAAAATACCGCAGAACTCATTGCGGGTCTCAATGCCCTTGTTAAGGATAACAGTGCCGATATTCGTTCTAGTATGGCAAATTTAAGTAAAGCCCTTCGTTTTTCAGAAGATATGATCAAGCATGTGAATACAATCATCCTCAATCTTGAAGTTGCCTCAGCCCAGCTTAACAAACGTATTGAATCGGTTGATGAGAAGCAATTGGCAGCTACTCTTCGAGATATCCAAGTGACAGCCGAAGAATTGCGGAAACTCTCTCAAGAACTCAACCGTATTGCCTCAGATAAAAATAGTGTGATAGCCCTTCTCAAGGACAAAGAAACAAAAACCTCCCTTGAGAATACAATCAAAAACCTTGAGGAATTCAGCAAAAAGATCAAAGAAAACCCCAGCAAACTCTTTTTTAGGTAGGAGAGTATGATACCCATAGGTGATGAGAATCCCCGCTTTTCCTTTCCTCTGGTGAACTCTGTGCTCCTTCTGGCAAATATCGGGATCTTTGTATATGGCTTTTTTCATCCCTCGTTGTATGAAGACTGGATGGCGCAGTATGCCTTTGTGGCAGGGGGGTTTTGGCAAGATCCTTTGGGGCATGCATATAGGCTTGTGACCTATGCTTTTCTCCATGGGGGGTGGCTTCATCTTTTGGGGAATATGCTCTTTCTCTATATCTTTGGGGATAATGTCGAGGATAGGTTGGGGCATGTTTCGTATCTTGTGTTTTATCTTTTTTCGGCCGTGGTAGGGGCCTTGGTACAGGGGGTATTCCTAGGGAATTCCTTACTCCCCATGGTAGGGGCAAGTGCAGCTATCTCTGGCATTGTGATCGCGTATATGTTTTTCTTTCCTACGAAGCAGGTGGTGACACTTCTTTTTCTGGGTTTTTTCCTTGTTCCAGTCAAGATCCCGGCTTTCTTTTATATCTTTGTGTGGGCGGTGATGCAGGTACTGAACTCCCTCCTTATGATAGGAAATATCTCATTTTCTGGGGGAGTAGCCTATCTTGCCCATGTTGGAGGGATGATTGTGGGGGTTCTTTGGGTCCTTGTGGGACCAAAACGTTCTCTTAGGGCGCGTTCACGCTGGTGAGGAGTATCTTGTCCTGATGCCAGAAAAGCAACTTTTCTCCATTGTCTAAGGAAAGGACGTGAGACATTACCCGTCCTTGGATATTCGTGAGGAGAATGAATTTTTTTTCCTCAAGCTTTAAAAGAGAGATGCCATTGTATTGGTCTGCTAACCACAGTCCTTGTTTTGTCAAAGCAATGTCCATCGTGTTTCCTAAGGCCTCATAGACGGCATGAAAGGTAGGAGTCCATGGAGAGGAGATGTCGTAGGCACGGACACCGTTTATTCTATCAGCAAGGATGAGTTTTTTTTCTTCTGGGAGCAAAAGAAGCGAACCTATGGAGCCAATTATCCAGGAATAGTTTGTGGTCTTGTTTCGTTTGAGATCCACAAGTGTCAATCCCTTGTCTCCTTGGGCGAGATAGAGAATATGTTGGTATTGGATAGCGTGCCAGATGCGGTAAGCATAGGGCATGGGAAGAGATGAGGGATTGTTGGGGAGAAAAGAGGATTGGATATCTTGAGAAAAGAGAAATCCATCAGCAACCCAAAATAGGGTATGAGCAATTTTTGCTATTCCCGAGATCTGTTGATAGGTGAGGGAGGCAAGAGGAGAAAAAGCGGAGATTTGTGATGAGTTTGTCGTGTTGGTAATCCATGGAGAGAAAGAGAACCATACGAGGCTTTGGGTGTTGCCTGTGGTAGTCCAGGCTATCCCCAAGAATTCGTTGGAGGAATGGGAAATCCAAGTGAGAGACACCACTCCTGTCAGAGGAAAGGGAAAAAGACGTATCTCGTGAGGGCGTGCAACGGGGAAAAAAGCTACTTCTCCTGTATTCAAGGTGAGAAAAACATACTCCCCTATGCTTGTTGCATCCTGGATAAAAGCGTTTTGCGGAGCCTGCCATTCCCAGAGGATCGAAAACGTACTCCCAGAAGAAGGTGTTTTCTGTCCACAGGAAACAAAAATGAGAAACAAAAACCAAAAGAATTTTCGAAAAGATTTCATTTTTTTGCTCCACATGTGGTATATTAGTAGAGAAAACGCTTTACTATGTATACTATACAGCCAAGGCGATGTTTTTGCAAAAAAAATGAAGATATAGAAGATCATCGCCGATATTGGGAGAGAGAATACAGGAGGAAGGTATGAGATACCCAATTTTGTGGGCAGGGATGGTGGTACTTGTGTCATCTCTCTTTGCAAGTTTTGAGGATATTGGATGGACCATGCGAAGCAAAGGGATGGGAAACGCGATATTTGGGGATTTTGATGGGGTGAATACCATGCACTATAATCCTGCCACAATTAGCATGGCTCGAAGTATCCAACTCTATACAGGGTGGCACACCCCGTATGCAGGTTTTGATGACAAGTCCATGATCAATGTGATAGATGTGAATCTGGTAGCCCCTTTTTGGAACCGGTTTACGATTCCGGCGGATAACTTTTTTACCAAACGTGGGGCGATTGGGCTCTCTTTCCATCGCTTGAGTCTCATTGGTCCAGATGGGCTTTCCGAGAATACTGTCGAATACTACCATGAAGGGGTATATAGTCTTATCTACGCGAAGGATCTCAATGATGTCCTCTCTAGGGGAGCGAAAATTTCGGTAGGGACAAAATTGAGTCTGTATGATGTAGGGGTAGGGGCTTTTGAGGACACGACGGCAAACCCAGAACTCAAAGGGGCGATGGGGAGACTTGGCTTTGGGATGGATATAGGAGCAACCTATGACTTCAGTGAAACGATTCGTCTTGGGCTTGTGTACAAAAACCTGATTTCTCCGAACGTGTCTATTCTCCCTGATGGGAAGGATGTTTTGCCCTCAGAACTCCGCATAGGAGCGAATATGGAAATGGGCAACCTTTTCTTCATGAAAAAGACCAAGCTGGGAGTAGGGTATGTTTCCTATGGCAGGGAATGGAACAAAGAGACCAATGACAACCGTCAGGCAGATTCTTCTTGGCATGTAGGGTATGAGTTCTGGCAACTCTCAGCAGGAGAGTTATTTCCCACGAGCTTGTACAAAGGGGAGATGCTGGCGGTTCGTTTGGGGATGATTTTCGAGCCCCGGAAGGTGGGTGATGAGATAGATTTGCTTCTTCTCAAACTCACGGGGGTGTTAAATTTCACTTTGGGTGTTGGGTTCACGTATGTGTTTAATTATAGCCATCAAGTAACGCTGGACTCCTCTCTTCAGTGGGGGGTGAATATGGGGAGGCTTGAGCCAAGTGTGAGTCTGAATTATCAATATCTGTTGCCCAATAGTGCCTTTGCCTATCGTGAGGAAGAGATCAAAGCTCGTCAGCTTGAGGAAGAGGTGCAGAAGCGTCAAGAAGAGCTTCGGATTGAGGAACTCAAGAAGCAGAAACAGACAAACACCCAAACAAATGTGGCACCTCCACCTCCTTCTTCTCCTACACCGCCTACACCCCCAAAGACTACACCACCAACAACCAATACCAATACGCCGCCCAAGACAACAACTCCTCCAAAAACAAAATAATCATGCCTCGTGGGCCCACTGCATACAGGCAGTGGGCCTTTTTTTGTGGTGAGGAGAAAAATTCTCATGGAATGTCAAAGTCTTATGTTTTCTCTACCATGGTATTGAGAGGGGTATGGATTCCTACGGAGTGTCACGTAAACCTTGTGAGTATTCCCTCTCTTTGAAAAAAAAACATGCAAAATATAGACAAAAAAATCAAAAAGAGGTATAATACTCAAAACAAAAATCCGGGAGGATGGCCTCTATGGAAGGAAAACTCAAAGAACTCACCCAAAAGATTTATAGTGAAGGAGTAGAAAAGGCTCAAAAAGAGGGCGAAGCTATTCTCCGAAAGGCCGAGGAAGAGGCAAAACAGATTGTGGAAAAGGCCAAAAAAGAAGCGGAACACATACTAAAAAAAGCGCAACAAGAAGCCGAACAACTTCGGCAACGAACCCTTTCTGAGGTCAAGATGGCTTCCGATCAGGCAATCGCAAGTCTGAGGCAGGAGATGACATATCTTGTTGTAGATTCTGTGATGAAACCGGGTCTTAAACAGGTGCTTGCTGATGAAGGTGTCATAGGAGAGGTGATTCTTACATTGGCGAGAAATTGGTCACAGGAAGAGGGCAAACTTGACATGGCAGTGGTTCTTCCGGAGAAGCAAAAAGACAAGCTTTTGTCGTGGTTTCAGGCCAAAGCCTCTCAGCTGTTGGAAAAGGGTTTGGAGATCCGTTTTGATTCTCGTATGGAGGGAGGGTTTAAGGTTGCTCCAAAGGATGGTTCGTTTGTTCTCTCCTTCACTGACAAGGATTTTGTTGAGTTTTTCCAGTCCTTTTTGAAGCCACAAGCCAAAGAGATGCTTTTTGGAGGAAAGTAGTGCAGTACTACTATCTGCTTTCTGGCCTGTATGATATCTCGCTTGAAGCGGAAAAAGTAGGCAATACCCTTGAAGAGGTGTGGGCTCTTTGTGCGGAAGAGATGACAGAAAAGGATTTTGAGGGTCTTCGTTCTCTTTTCCTTTTTCAGGATATTGCTAATGCAGCTCATTATGGCAAAGAGGGTTTTGTCTATCAGTATCCTGCCTACTATACGAGGGAAGAGTTTGAAGAGAATATGAAGGATAGTGAGAGCTTTCTTCCTTTTCTGGCGGAGTATTGGTTTGCTTATCAGAATGAGAGGCGTATCTATCCAGAACTTTTGCCAGAAGAGGAACTCACGGTGCTGCTCTATGAGCACTTGGAGGATTTTTCTGATCCTTTTGTAAGAGAGTACTATGAGCGAGAGGCTCATCTCCGTAATATCAAAGCCGGTTTGGTGGCGCGACGGATTCATCGTCCCATGGAGAGGGCAATGTTGCCGGTGGGGGAATTTTCCGATCTGATGAGAAGAAGTTCCTCACCAGATTTTGGGGTTGGGGGAGAGTTTGATTTTGTTGAAAAAGTAGCCCAAATGTATGAGAGTGGAAGACTCATGGAGATGGAGCTTTTCTTCGATGAGGTGCGCTGGAAATGGCTTGAAGAGAGGGTCATGCTTGAGCCGTTTTCAGCCCATGAGGTATATAGTTATGTGCTTCGATTGGCACTTGTGACACGTTGGCTTTCTCTGATTGCAGAAGAGGGCAAGAAGAAACTTCAGCGCCTCATCACTTCTATCGAATCCAAAATTGCGTTTTCACATGAATTTGACATCCGCCAAGGGAGGAAATAATGGTCAAGGGAAAAGTGAAGGGCATTATTGCCAACTTAGTCTCGGTTGAGGTTGATGGTCCTGTAGGACAGAATGAGATTGCTTTTATTCACATGCCGGATGCACGTCTCATGAGCGAGGTGATCAAAATTACAGGGAATATTGCCTATGTGCAGGTGTTTGAATCAACACGCGGTCTAAAGATAGGAACAGATGTAGAGTTTACAGGTCATATGCTTGAAGTAGAGTTGGGACCTGGGCTTCTTTCGAAGAATTTTGATGGGCTACAGAATGACCTTGACAAAAAGCAGGGTATTTTTTTACGACGGGGAGAGTATACCGAGCCTCTTGACCAGGAGGCAAGGTATGATTTTCAACCTCTTGTGAGGGTGGGGGATACTGTCCAGGCGGGTGATTGGCTTGGGTCAGTGAAAGAGAACTGGATTGATCATAAGATTATGGTTCCCTTCAAATTAGAAAGAAAATGGAAGGTGAAGTCTATCGTGTCTCCTGGATCGTATAGAGTCAAGGATACGATTGCCGTTCTTGAGAATGATGAGGGAACCACGGTAGATGTTACTATGGTGCAACGGTGGCCTGTCAAGAGAGAGATTCGGTGTTATAGGGAAAAGCCAAGACCTTTCAAGGTCATGGAAACAGGGATCCGTATCATTGATACCTTTAACCCTATGGCTGAGGGGGGGACGGGATTTATCCCTGGGCCTTTTGGATGTGGAAAAACGGTGCTTCAGCATGCCATCTCGAAAAACGCTGAGGCTGATCTTATCCTCATTGCCGCGTGTGGGGAAAGAGCCAATGAAGTGGTGGAGATCTTTACGGAGTTTCCGGAACTTATTGATCCCCGTACGGGGCGAAAACTCATGGAGCGTACCACCATTATCTGTAATACCTCCAATATGCCTGTGGCGGCCCGTGAGGCTTCTGTGTATACAGCGATGACCATTGCAGAGTATTATCGGAATATGGGGCTTCGGGTTCTTCTTTTGGCGGATTCTACTTCTCGATGGGCGCAGGCATTGAGAGAGATGTCCAACCGTCTTGAGGAACTTCCTGGGCCTGATGCGTTTCCCATGGATTTGCCAGCAGTGATTTCCAATTTCTATTCACGGGCTGGGATTGTGTATCTCAACAACGGGCAAACAGGATCTGTGACCTTTATTGGGACAGTGTCTCCTGCAGGGGGAAATCTTAAAGAACCCGTCACCGAGGCGACAAAAAAGGCCGCGCGATGTTTTTATGCGCTTGCGCAGGCCAGGGCAGATTCGAAGCGTTACCCAGCCATTGATCCTATCGACAGTTATTCCAAGTACTTGGAGTATCCAGAGATTCAGGCGTACCTCAACAAGCGACTTGGATCTGATTGGGTAGAAAAGGTGTACAATGCCAGAAACTGGACCCTTCGAGGGAAAGAGGCGTATGATCAGATTACGATTCTGGGAGACGATGGGGTACCTGTTGATTATCATATTACGTACTGGAAATCAGAAACGATCGATTTTGTTCTTTACCAACAGGATGCTTTTGATGAGATTGACGCTATTACCCCTCTGGAGCGTCAGAAGTATATGCTGGATATTGTCACAGAGATTCTGGAGAGTGATTTTGAATTTAGTTCTTTTGAGGAGGTGGGGCAGTATTTCAAACGGCTTATCAATATCATGAAACAGATGAATTACAGCCCCTTCAAACAAGAGAAATTCTTGCAGTATGAGAAGGAACTCCGTGAAGCCATAGCAGAAAGGAGGAAAAGCGCATGAGCCAGGCATTTCAGAAAATCTATACAAAAATTACCAAGATTACCAAGGCGACGTGTTCCTTGATAGCGGAGGGCGTGAGTTATGAGGAACTTGCCTATGTCAATGGTCGTCCTGCTCAGGTAGTGAAGATTCAGGGCAAAGAGGTTACACTTCAGGTGTTTCAGGGAACGGCAGGGATTGGGACAAATGCTGAGGTGGTTTTCACAGGAGCTCCTCCAAAACTGAAGGTTTCTGATCAGTTGGCGGGTCGTTTCTTTAATGCCTATGGACAGCCTATCGATGGGGGTCCTGAGATTGAAGGGGAAGAACGGGAGATAGGGTCTCCCTCCGTGAATCCAGTTCGTCGAAAACAGCCTTCTGAGCTCATTGCTACGGGCATTGCGGGTATTGATCTCAATAACACCCTGGTGACAGGACAAAAGATCCCTTTTTTTGCTGATGCGGATCAGCCATACAATATGGTAATGGCCAATGTGGCTCTCCGGGCTCGGGCGGACAAGATTATTTTGGGGGGGATGGGGCTTTCAAATGATGACTACCTCTACTTCAAACACCTCTTTGACAATGCTGGGGCACTCAATAAGATTGTCTCCTTTGTCAATACGACAGAAGATCCCCCTGTAGAAAGGCTTCTTATTCCTGATATGGCTCTGACAGCAGCAGAGTACTTTGCGGTAGATAAAAATGAAAAGGTGCTTGTACTTCTCACGGATATGACACTTTATGCAGATGCGCTGGCTATTGTTTCTAACAAGATGGATCAGATTCCTTCGAAGGATTCTATGCCTGGTTCACTCTATTCAGATCTTGCCAAGATTTATGAGAAGGCAGTCCAGTTCCCTTCGGGGGGATCTATTACGATTATTGCTGTGACTACCCTGTCTGGGGGGGATATTACCCATGCTATTCCGGACAATACGGGGTATATCACTGAGGGACAGCTCTTTCTTCGCAAGGACAGTGACATCAATAAGGTAATTGTTGATCCTTTCCGGTCTCTCTCTCGTCTCAAGCAGTTGGTGATCGGAAAGAAGACGAGAGAAGATCATCCGCAGGTGATGAATGCGGCTGTTCGGCTTTATGCGGATGCAGCAAATGCCAAGACAAAGAGAGACAATGGGTTTGATCTTACGGATTATGATGAGAGGTGTATTCAGTTTGCTCGTGAGTATTCTGAAAAACTTTTGGCTATTGATGTGAATATTGCGGTGGATGAGATGTTAGATACGGCATGGGAACTTTTTGCCAAGTATTTTAATCGCAACGAAGTTGGTATCAAAAAGGAACTGATGGACAAGTACTGGAAAGGACAGTAAGCTATGGCAATCAAGTATCAGTTCAACAAACTGGCCATGCAGGCCATGCAGAAGCAGATCAAGATACGCCAAAATGCGCTTCCTACGTTGAAGAGTAAGGAAACGGCTTTACGTCTCACTGTCAAAAGGCTCAAGGAAGAGAGGGACAGAACTGCTCGGGATTTTGATCAGTACCTGAGGGATATGGAGGCCAATATACGACTCTGGTCAGAGTTTCCTGAAGGGCTTGTGATTCTTCAGGAGGTAGTGATCGCGACACAGAAGATTGCTGGGGTCAAAACACCAGATTTTTCTGGGGTGAAAATGAAGGTGGGGGAGTATTCGCTTTTTCATTCTCCCTTGTGGTACACAGATGGTGTTCAGCAATTGGAGAGAATAGCTGCCATTCTTTCAAGGCTTAGGATCCTTGAAAGGAAAATGGCTATTCTTGAGTATGCGAGACGAAAAACGACCCAAAAAGTCAACCTCTATGAGAAGGTGCAGATTCCGGCGTATGAAGAGGCTATACGAAAGATTAAGCGGTTTCTTGAGGATGTGGACAATCTCGAAAAGTCGGCCCAAAAAATCACCAAACAGAAAGTGATTGAGGTTGGGGAGGGAGAGTATGATTGAGAAAATGCAAAAACTCTCCTGTTTCATTTATCATCAGGAAACAGAAAAACTTTTGCAAGATCTTCAGGATGTAGGACTTGTCCATATTGAGACTATCACCACCGATGATCCTGAGATCCAGCGTTTAGAATCCGAGAAAAAACTTCTTGATGAAGCCCTGAAGATTCTCAAAGGATATCGCAAAGAGGAAAAGGGGCTCCAAAAGAAAACTCCAGAGGGTTCCCCACTTGAGATTGCTCGTCGGGTGGTGGAGAGACAGGGGGCTATCCAACAGATTCAATCAGAGATCCAGAGTATGGAACGTACACTCAAAGAGATCTCTGTCTGGGGAGAGTTTGGGCCAGAGGACAAGGAAAAACTTGAGTCGCTTGGGCTTTCTCTTCGGTTTTATATGGCGCTTGAGTCGGCCTACAAACGTTTGTCTTCTGATCTTCCGGTAGAAAAGATCAACCAGATTGGAAAAACGGTGTATTTTGTGGCCATTACTCCCAAAGGGGAGGAGATAGAGCTTCTTAAGCCTTATGAGGTGGCCTATCGCCCCCTTTCTATGGAGGCATTAGAAAAAGAAATTGCTCTCAGAGAAGCGACGTTGTCGGAATGGTTTCTTGAGTTGGAACACCTTGTGCCAACAATGGAGTTGCTTGAAGGAAAAAAGGCGGAGATAGAAGACAGGCTTGCCTATAGGCTTGCTGAGGTATCAGCCCTTGAAGAGGCCGAGGGAACCGTGCGCTTTCTCCAGGGATGGTTCCCTAAGAAAAAAAGGGCAAAGATTGAGCAGCTTCTTCAGTCGTATACGTTAGTGTACCTCATTGAGGATCCCAAGCCAGGGGAGAATGTTCCTGTGCTTCTGCGGAATAATTTTTTCAGTCGTCTTTTTGAGCCGATCTTGTCGCTCCATAGTGTTCCTTCGTACTACGAGATTGACCCTACTCCCCTTGTGGCGCCGTTTTTTGCGCTTTTTTTTGGTTTGTGTATGGCAGATGTGGGGTATGGGGCAATTATGCTTCTTATTACGCTTGTGTTGGTTTTTCTCACGAGGGGGGCTGGGAGAAGACTTGCGTGGCTTGGGGTAGTTTTTAGTGTGATGACTATGGTGGCTGGATGGATTCTCAATAGTGTGTTCGGGGTTCAGCTTACAGGGATTTTGCCAGGAGAGTGGAAGGGGACGGTGTTTTTTGCCAATATTAATGATGCCATGGCTTTTTCGTTGATGCTTGGTGTTCTTCAGTTGTCGGTGGGATTGATTGTCAAGATACTCAATAAAATTCGTATGGAAGGTATACTCTATGCTCTTCATCCTCTGGGGACGCTTCTTTTGCTTCTTGGTGCCCTTGTGGCCATGGTGGCTGGTTTGTTGCCTCCAGGGTTTGTCATAGGACCATTTGCTATTCGGGCTTGGGTGGATGCTATTCCTCAGGCAGTAACCGTAGGGATGGGGATGGTTGGAGTGGGAGTAGGGCTTATTCTCTTTTTCAATAATCCCAAGAATAAACTGTGGGTGCGTCCCCTTTTGGGGCTCTGGGAGTTGTACGGTACCGTCACCGGGTTACCTGGGGATATTCTCTCGTATATTCGTCTTTTTGCCCTGGGGCTTTCAGGGGGTATGCTTGGGAGTGCCTTTAATCAGATTGCCTTGATGGCCAAGGGGGAGAGTCCGGGATTTCTTAACTGGGTGGGTATGATTCTCATTCTTGTGGTCGGGCATGGCCTCAACCTTGCCCTTGCCTTGTTGGGGGCCTTTGTGCATCCTTTGCGACTCACTTTTCTTGAGTTTTTTAAAACAATGGACTATCAGGGTGGTGGGAGACGGTATGAGCCGTTTCGACATAGAGAATATATGCAAAAGGAGTAGGATATGGAAAACGCATTGGCTTTGATTTTGGGAGGAATTGGACTGGGATTGATGGTGGGAATGCCGGGTGTAGGTTCGGCGATGGGGCTTGTGATTAGTGGGAGTACCGCAATAGGAGCTCTCAAGAAACGGCCGGATGCCTTTGGGACACTTCTTGTAGCTTCGGTGCTTCCTTCGACCCAGGGTATTTATGGGTTTGTGAGTTTCTTTTTCTATCAGAGTTATATGAAGCCTGAACTTACCCTTTTGCAGGGGGCTGTGATGCTTGGAGCAGGGATCATGGTGGGGCTTGCTGGCTTGGTATCCGCTATTTATCAGGGAAAGGTCTGTGCCTCTAGTGCTGCGGCTATTGGGTCAGGACACAATACCCTGGTTCCGGGTCTTGTGATGGCAGCGCTTCCTGAATTCTATGCGATTCTTTCGCTTGTGGCTGCTATCTTGATGACCAATCTGATGAAATAAACTGGTCCCTTTTTCAAGGGCTGTTTTTCTCTTCTGTGTCCGTGGGCGTTGTGAAGAAAACAGGGAGAAAAACAGCCTTTTTTTTATGGTGAGGGAAATTCTTTGGGTGGAGAAAAAACATTATGATTGCTGTGGAGAATATTGCCAAATCATACGGGGGCCAAAAACTCTTTGCTGAGGCATCATTTACTATTCATCCTAGAGAAAGGATAGGGTTGTGTGGCCGGAATGGGAGTGGGAAAACGACACTTCTCAGAATTCTTGCTGGGGAGGAAGAGGTTGATGAGGGGAGGGTGGTTTTTCCCAGGGAATATAGGGTAGGGTATCTCAAGCAACATCTTGTTTGGGGGAGAGGAAGTGTTCTGGATGAGGTGGGGAATGCTCTGCCGGGAGAGGAGAAACCAATCTATGAGGCGGAGAAGCTGCTTTATGGTCTTGGTTTTGGGCATGAGATGATGAAGCTTTCTCCTCTGGAACTCTCCAGTGGCTACCAGATGCGTCTTGCCCTGGCTTGTGTTTTGGCATCAAAACCGGATCTTCTTCTTTTGGATGAACCCACCAACTATCTTGATATTCTTGCCATTCGCTTTTTGAAAAATTTTCTTTTGGCGTGGAAGGGTGAGTTGGTACTGATCTCTCATGATAGGGATTTTCTTGATGAGGTGATTACCCATACGTTGTATATTCATCGCCAAAGGATACGTAAGATGGAGGGCAAAACAGAAAAAATGTATACTCAAATAGCACTTGAGGAAGAAGTCTATGAGAAAACCCGTCTTCATGAGGAGAGAAAACGAGAACAGATAGAGCTTTTTATCAGTCGTTTTCGGGCAAAAGCAAGACTTGCCAGTCAGGCAAAATCTCGTATGCGTATGCTGGCCAAAATGGAGAAAAAAGAGAAATTGGAAAAGCTTCCAGAACTTGATTTTCATTTTTCGTATGCGGAGACAAGTGCCAAAACACTTCTTGAGGTAGAGGGTATTTCGTTTGGGTATGAGAAACCTCTTTTTGAGAATCTCTCTTTTCGGGTAGAAAAAGGACAGTGTGTGGCTGTGGTAGGAAGGAATGGGCAAGGAAAAACAACCCTTTTAGAGGTGATTCGAGGCAATATTTCTCCATGGAAGGGGAGGGTTATATACCATCCTCAGGCAAAGGCCCAATACTTTGGATACTCTGAAGTAGCAAAACTTCATCCAGAGAATACCGTTGAAGAGGAGATTCTTTTGGCACTTTCGGAGAGAAACCGTACGCTGGCCAGAACCATTGCTGGCACTATGCTTTTTGAGGGTGTGTTGGCCGAGAAACCTTTGCGTGTTCTTTCTGGAGGAGAGAGGCATCGAGTATTGCTTGCTAAGATGTTGGCAAGGCCATCCAATCTTCTTCTTCTTGATGAACCTACCAACCATCTTGATATGGATGCTACAGACGCGCTGTTGGCGGCTTTGGATCAATTTCCTGGGGGTATTGTTCTTGTTACTCACAATGAGGCTTTTCTTCGAGTGTTGGCGACGAGATTTATTGTTTTCAATGAGGGAAAGGTACAGGTTTTTGAGGGGACATATGATGAGTTTTTAGAAAAAATTGGATGGACGTGGGAGGTAGAGTCACGAAAATCTTCTGGGCATAATTCGTGGCAAAAAACACATCGGCAGAAACGAGCAGAGATTGTGCAAGAGAAATCGCGTATTCTTAAACCCATGCAACAAAAACTGGCACACCTGGAGAAGGAGATTACTCGTTTGGAAGAAGAGAAAAATCGCTTGGTTACTCTCCTTATGGAGGCTTCTGTGAATTCAGATGGAGAGGGGGTGAAAAAGTATGGTATAGCCTTGAAACAGGTTGAGGAGAGGCTTCATGAGGAATATGAGGCGTATTATACGCTTGCGGCGGAGGTAGAGGAGAAAGAAAAGGAATATGAGACAAGGTTACATGATGTGGGATAAAAGATGTTTTTGAGAGCCTTGTCTAGCCAAAAACAAAGGAGAATGTAAAAAGAGAGGAGAGTGCTTATTTCTCTTCTCAAAGAGGGTGTTTACCAGAGACGTTCTATGTCTGTACGGGTATAAAAATAAGAAAGGATTTCCCGATAGTTTTTCCCTGCAAGAGCCATACCATAGGCATCCCACTGGGCAAGTCCAACCCCATGTCCGTATCCGACACCATGGATCACAAGTTTTTCCTCTTCCAAGCGGATATTGGCACGAGTGCTTTTCATAAGGTTGGGGCCAAGCATAGCCCGCAGATTGGTGCCAGGGATTGTGATGATTCGTCCAGCTTCATCTGTGATTTGAAGAGTTTTTAGTCTTTGGGAAGAGGTGCGTTCTAAGACTTCTATTTTTTTGATAGAGGCTATACCGAGCTTTTGAGAGAGTGTGGAAAGGGAGATTTCTATTTTCCATTCGTGAGATGGATAAACCTTGTAGTAGGGGGAAGGTACAGAACGAAGGTAGGGCCAGGCGATTCCAAAAACCTCTTCGCTGTTTTCTGTGAATCCACCACTTGAGGCATGGAAATAAGCAGGGATGATTTTTCCCTGGTATCGGAGGACTTCCCCCCGAGTTTCGTCTACAGCAAGCGTAGTGGCTTTGTGTTCAGTATTTTCTCCCTTGTAGACTTGTGAACGAGTGTCAGCATACACATCAAAGGGGAGGTTTTTCTGACGACTGGAAATCATTTCATAGAGGGCATAGGTACGTGCAGCCACAGCCTGGGCTTTTAGTGCCTCTTTTGGCCAAGTAGGGGGTACCTCTGAGGCAACGACACTCCACAAGTAGGTTTCTATATCAATCTGATTGATGATGAGAAGCTTTTGGTTGGTCAAAAGGACGAGAAGATACCCTCGGTAACTTCCTTGAGGTGTTTGGAACCTTTCACTCACAAACTCGCACGATGTTTCCTGAAGGGGGACGCCATTCACCACGAGGTAATTACTTTCTGAAGAGAGGAAGACCTTTCCCTTGCCTGTTTCCTGATGACTACCGGCCTTGAAAACAAAACTTTGGGGAAAAAAGACAGAAATAGTGGACACATTTTCCATGAGAAGTACTTTGAGGAAGGGGATATCTTCTCTCATAGGGCTTGTCGGTGGGAGAGTGCTTGAAGAACAACCAGCAATTGCAAAAAGAAGAAGAAGGCTATTCCACAAGATGTTTCCAAAAGAAAAACGCCCCATATCCTCTCCTTTTGGCAAGTTTGTATCATATATCGGAAGAAAAGACGAGAGCTATAGGAGGTTTTCCTGGAAGACAAGCCACCTTTACTCTTGGGTAACCCCTTGAAATGATCCTGAAGATGTAAAAGTGGGACTGACGAAGGTGCGGTATAGATTTTTTTTTAAAAAAGAGTGGGGGTAGCTCTTGACAAAGGTGGGGAAATATGGTATAATAATAGTCCACGCTGATGAGGCGGGTAGGTAGAGTGAGGAGAGGATATAGTACTGAGGTGAGGGACTCTAGAGAAGCTAGGACGAACTTTGAAGTTATGATATTATGTAAATGATCATGACGGAGGGTTTGATTCTGGCTCAGAGCGAACGCTGGCGGCGTGTCTTAGG
>JAOADA010000011.1 GCA_026417555.1 Brevinematales bacterium | reverse complement strand
CATCGTGTTCGTATCCTCATAACACTCCACTACCTGCACCGCCTCCTCACCACCTAAAAGTGGAGCATTGCGCATAGCAAGCTGAGGTATCTCAGTAATCGCATTCGGAGCAATATTGGTTTGGTAACGCACACTTCTATAATAAGGCGCTGAAAACTCAATATCATACAGCCCTCCCGGGATCTTGCGAATCACATAGGTGCCTTCTGGAACACGGGTAGAGGTAGCAAGGACGTTCCCATCAATATCAAGAAGTGCCGACGAAGAACCCGGACTATAAATCTTGACAGCCACCGTCTTGTTGGTTGGGAAAACACTTCCCCTCACCACACCCCAATTCGCATTGGTGATATAGAGAAGGGTTTTGTCCGGATCTTGGGTGAACACCCTCAACGCATTGACATTGGTACCATCTGGCCCTATCTTTTCAAGCCACACCCTCGTCGTGAGAGGAATCACATCGGTGTTAGTGAGTGTATAGCGAAGAGTAAAAACAAGATCCTCATAATATCCCTGCTTGATACCATTCGCCGTCGTATAACTGAGAATAAACTGATTGGTATTGGTCGTAGCACGGGTCACAGTCGCGACAGTATTGGCAAGCTGTATATCACTAAAGTAGTTGGTAATATCCCTCTCAAAGGTGATCACCACCTGCGTCACCACACTTTCAAAGGTACGATTCAATACCCTATAGACAAGGGTGGCATTCGTGTCGATAAGATACACCCTATTCTCACCATAAAAGCCTCCCTCGACAGCCACAGGAGGGTAGTTGACCTTCATCATAGAGACAGAGCCATTCATTCCCGCCGCAGGACTAAAGACCATCTCAGAGAGATTTGTGAGATTGGCTACTTCCACCATGAAAGAAACATTGGTTGGCACACGATAGAGATTGGTAAACTCAAAGAAGATATCATCTTTTTCGCCCTTTCCAAGGAGTCCTATATTCCTATAGTCGACTATGATACGATGAGTCACTGCATCATAAGCGAGATCGGCACCCTTACTACTCACAAGCCCACCAATATTGGTAACCCCCAAAGGAAGAATGATCCGTGCCATGGCCACAGGGTTATCAAGCAACGCCCGGTTGGTTACTCGAACAGTCGTATTAGTAACCTCCGTATCCACATAGATAGTTGTTGTTCCAATGGTTTGTGCCACATCCGCTGGGGGCATACGGAAGAAGAAGATATTGGTCTTGCCACTCTGAACAGGGAGTTTGAGCCAGCGTTCTGCTTCCGAAAGGGCAAGTCCATCATCCACAGAAACCTCAAAACTATTGGTGAAATTGCCAATCCTTCTCTCATCCCAGAGACGGAAATTCACTACATCATAATCTCCACTCACAATACGTCTATTGTCCAAAGCATATTCCAAAAGGATATTGGTTGGGTTTCCTGTGATACGATTGGTATTGGTGATATAGCGTTCACTCTGGTAACTATCTCCATTGGTAAACCAATCAGGAAATACCACCCGTGCCCGGCTCACACGCAAGGCCGTATTCACAGAATTGTCAATCACCACGGAGAAGATATTGGTTATCGTGGTTGTATCTATGGTGTGATTCCCCTCGGCATAGTTCACATACCCAAAGAACGTAGGCAAAGAAGAGAAAGAAAGCGTATTCTGACCCGTCGCCAAAGCCGTCTTGGCATAGTTTCGTACAGAAACCACAAAAGAGACATCTTGAAGATCTGTCAGGGTGTTCGTAACCTCAAGGTAGAGTTCATCTTTCTGCCCAGGCACAAGAGGAGACGCATAATCAAGCGTCAGCACGCCGCCCGCATAATTTGTCCCTGTGGCAAGGGTATTGGAAACCTTGGTGATCCCAAACCCACTCTGGAGAGCCGGCGGTAACGTAATCTGAACGCGATCAATATCGCTTGTACCTCGTCCTGTATTGCTCACCATGATCCCAAGCCTGAAACGACGACGAGCAAGATAGATCTCCGAGGGTGAAAGCACCACCACAGCCTGAGGCAAAGGCATCACATACGACGCCACCGCCGACTGCCCTACCTGAACAGAGGCATCTTTGTAGCGGTTTGCCGTCGTGGTAAGACGAGCCTGAAGCGTCCATGGAAGGTTGGTTTCAGTGTGGGTCAAACGATCGGTGAGTCTTATGATTACCTCATCTCCTTCCATCGGAAAGAGAGGACTTGCACTATAATCCACCCACACACTATCATTCGAAATCACTGGTGTGCCACGACTACTTGTCACTACCATGCCATTCGTCACCAAAATATTCTCAGGTGCCCCCACACTATCATAAATCGAAGGGATAGGGATACGTACAGCCACAATATCATTCCCCGTTGAACCTGTGTTATTGATCACTACCTTGATCCAGTTGGTCTCCTCTGTCGAATACATCTTTGTACGTTCTACCGTATTGATACTGTTTGTAAATTCCACATAGAAGTTGACCTGATAGGGAGGACGTTTGATAGTGAGCGACTGACTATACCCAGGAATAATACCCACACTCCTGAAAAGAGAAGGTTCAAGGGTGTTGTTTACCTCCAGGAGCCAACTTGCAGATACCTCTGTTGTCTCAATATTGTCCCATCCTCGCCAGGTAATGGTATCAACTTCCCCAGAGGCAAAAGTCACATTGGTATAATAGACGTGTATCTCTGAAGGATACGTGACAATCACCCCTCCCTTCGAGGAGACAACGGTCTCTATATTCGTGATGAAGTAAGGAGCCACAATTTTCACCCACTTGATATCGTTTCCACTCTCCCCCGTATTCGAAATCGTCAGGGTATAGTTCGTATGAAGAAAATCCTGCCATACCACTGAGGGAGCCACCGCACCCTGGGCTGAAGCTGCCGGATTTTCAAAAGCCACAAGATTTGTATAAGATTCCTTGACAAGTGCGATTTCTCCTGTACCCAAAGGATCTGCCTCATACCACACGTTTGCTGTCACCAGCATATTGGTATTGCCCTCAAGCCAATTATCATAGACACGGACATCGATCCATCGCGCACTATTGGGATCAATCCCCGGTGAATAGTCCACACGAACATTGGTCCTCCCCAACACGCTTGCTGTCCCACCGGATCCCACCCCTATCACATCCACATTGGTCACAAGCCCACCATCAAAGAAGAGATCCACCCGACGAACCCGCCGCCCAAACACCTCACTTCCATTTTCAATACGGTTGGAGAGACGTGCACTCGTTGCTGGTGTAGCAATGGTGGTTGGTTGGACATAAAATCTTGCTGGATCAACAATTGTGAAAACGTTGGTGCCACTCAAAACACTCACATTGGTCCAGTAGTTGGTCCACTGATACTGACCCATCTCATCAAGTGAATTGTTTGCCACTGCCAAAAGAAAGCTTCCTCCCACAGCCTGGTTCGTCCACACCCCAAAGGTGAGGAAAATATCATCCGATGTCCCTGCCAAAAGTTCTCTTCCATCATCAATATAACTCACCTCAATCAGGTTGGAAGCCACAATCCTCACAGGCCCTCCCGCCTCATTTGTTTTCTCAAGGAGGGCATTACTCACCCTCTGCAGTTGGTTGGTCAATGCCATTGGAATCCAGAGGCGAAGTTTGTGGAGTTTGTTACTTCCCCACCCCAGGTTAGTAACACGAAGACGAACCTGAACCGTATTGGTGATCCCTGAAGCCGTTGGTCTATACGCTACCGTCCTGTCAATCCCATAGGCATAAAAAGTCGGTGGAGGAATCATCCTCACCACTTGGCTCTGCCCAGAGGGCGCCGCCATTTGGTTACTCCACATACGGACGTTCGAAACGGAGAAATATATCGGAAATTCTGCCCTGTTCTCCACTCGATCAAACACTTTGAATGTGAGAAGCTCATTGGAAGACCCATAGAAAGTGGTGTAGTATTGCACCTGAAGGCGATAGTATGGTGGTACATCCGGAACAAAGCCTGTAAAACTCCCACCCAAACTCGAAGAGACAAACTGGATATTGGTGATGTAGTTCGTATTGATCCAGAGATAGAGCTCCTTGATCTGGTTCTCGTACAAGCCTGTATTGGAGATAGCATAGTACAGCGTGGCCTCATTGGTTGCGGCATCAATAAAACCATTCGGCACAATGGCATACCCTACGGCGGAGGGTCTTGGATAGATGAAACGAAGATCGAGGTTGTCTGCTCCTTCAAGCCCTCCAACAGCATAATTTGTCGTGTTCGCCGCCTCAACCTGGATTGTCTTGGTCACAGGCGCATGGATATCATCCTTCACCCAGAAGATCAGATCATCCACCTCCGCGGGGAGCACAGGAGCATTCGTATAGAAAAACTCTGCCACCCAGTTGGATCCTGCATTGGTCGTATAGGTTCTGATACTCGAAGGAGAAAGGCGAAGCGAGGTAGCGCTTTCCATATTGGTGATCCCTGTAGGAAAGGTAACACGGACTTTGAGGATAACATTCTCTGGTTCACCCCAGTTTTTGATCCGCACACGCACAAGGAAACTGTCCTCACGATCGGTATAACGATGATGGTTGTATGAAGCATCGAGTTGTCCATCCTCGTTAAGAGGTTCTGCAATGTAGGAACGTACATTGGCCGGAGGGGTATAAAACACGGTTTTCCACCCCGTCGTTGGTTCCTCTGTGGCTGGCATCCATGTATCCCCATTGAAGTTGTCAGCATACGAGATATTGGTCGCCATCACTATATTCGTGAGTGAAGGTACCGTGTCATAGGCCCAGAACGTCACCGTGGCACTCTCTCCACGCGCCACATTCGTTGCCCCTGCTGCATAGTCCACAAGAATCCACCAATAGCCACCACTATTGGTTATATTGTCATTGGTGATATTTTTTGAAACAGTGATCGCGGCAGGTCTATCTGCTACCACATTCACCACATTGGTAAACACCTTGTCCAAACGGATGAGAAGCCGCCGAATATTGTTTCCCTGGTTGTCCGCTTTGTTCTGGATGAGATAGGTGTATTGATTGCTCACAAGGGTATTGCTCACCTCAGTAGGGAGCATAGCCCCCTGTACCTTGGGGGGTTTCTTGCGAATAAGAAAACTCTGAGAGGGATAGGAGAGACTCACCCCATTGGTGACAGGGCTCGTTCCCGCCAAAGCAGCATAACTCACTACTACAAGAGAATTTGAGAGCTGGTTTGTTCCCGCTGGGGGAATACTATCCAAATTCGTAGTAGAGATATTGACAAAACTGATCGTATCAATACCCGAACCCGCAATCAGATACCGGTTTTCATTGGTATAGAAAATCGACAAACGACGAAGTGCGCTGTTATAAGAGAAGCTTGTGCTATTTGTCAGGCGCTCACTTGAAAACATCCCCGGTTGGAGATCAAACCCTATCGGGAAAAAGATATCCACCTGAGCAATATCCGCATTATTGTCTGCCGATTCATTGGTATTTTTGGCGGCAATATCCACAAACCAGGTTTTGGATTCTCCCTCATAGGTGAAGTTAGGTCGGAGAGAAGCTACCCCTACTGGATTGTTCGCCGTAGAAAAGGTGAGGGTATTGTTATCTGCCAAGAAACCGCTAAAAGCCGTCACATTGCCAGCATACGCCCGTGCTGGTCCTGTTGTCGCATTGGCTGTCCACGTGGTATCCACATACTTTTCGTTATTCACATAGACCTCGAGAGTCTTGCCACTGATATCAGCCACAGGTGAGGTGAAGAAATTGCTTACCACAATATAGATCATATACTGATGCGTAGTGGCAAGACTTCCCCCAAACCCTGTATAATTAGGATGAAAAACATCCGGCGAAGCAGCCGCGTTGAAACGGATTTTGAGACGTTTGCCATTCTCTTTGACCGAAATGGCCACACTCCCCGCCGCTGGGTTCTGATCAGCATAGACCCGTCCGAAGGTTCGAAAGATGGTTTGGTTTGTATGCGCCCAGAAAACCCCTATATGGTTGGTAAAAGCTGTCCAGTTTGTAAACGAGAGAAAATTCTCTGGCAAATCCACGTACACCTCTTGAACCCCAGCCTCGTTGACCGTAGAAAACCAGGGCTTGAGGGCAATCCTCAGGATATTCGTTGTCCCTGCCCTCGTTTGGACAGGCGAGATCTCAGCCACATTGCTTGCCCCCACCGTCCGGATCGTCATATCATCCACATAGTACGAGAGCACCTCCCCATCTGGTCGGTTATCGGAAACCCCAAACATAGGGATAAGGTTGTTGGAAAACATCACGGGAACCCTTCCTACATAATAAAACTGGTTGGAGTAGTAGGTGGCCCCCCGAGCCGTTCCGTCATAGTCTGTCTTGGCTGTCCCCGTGGGGTTGGGATTCACATAGAAATAAGCATACTCCCCATCAATCGTTACCCGAAAACGCACCACATTGTTATTGTCAAAAAAGGCATGATTCACCGTCCCACCAGTCCCTTCATAAAGATCTTTTCCCCAGTTATCATCATAGCCCCACAAAAAGAGAGCCGAAAGATCATGAATCCCATTCCCATCGGGTGGTCGAAGGTTGGAAAAAGAATAGGCCGAATTGCGGGTGAACCCCATATCAGAGGCCCAGAAAGATCGCGGAAGGATATTGGGTTCCGTGGGGAGTCCATCGTTTGTCCCAAGCTGGGGACGCGAGAGTTCTGAGAAGTGTACCACATTGGGAAGATACTCCCCGGCAGCGTCCACTGTCGGGTCATGCTGCACCCAGAGAAGCTGAAAAGCCTCCCTCATACGACCAGACTCTGGGTTTATCCCACTATCTGGATCCAAGCGACAATAGGTACGGGTGAGCTCAAACCCTATGGGATTCTCCTTGGAGGCCGTGTACATCACATTGGTTTTGCGCACAAAAAAGCCATATAATTCATTAAAATAAGTAGAGGTATTGCCTTGCCCTGTGATACGAAGGGTACTTGCCGTGAAGGCCGTCGCATAGTTGTTTCCTACATTATGCCAGCCCATTTGCAAAGAGTACGTGAAATTGTACTGGAAAATAGCTGGTTCCGCTGCATCAAAACTCGTGAAAAAATACTCCGCCCACAGGGGTATCGCCCATCCTATCAACAAAACCAAAGAAAAAAGCCGTCGCGACCTCATATCGCCTCCTTGTCTTCTCACCACACTTCTGCTTTTTTGTATCGGCACCCGGCCGCCACTTGTTGATAGAAAGTTTACTTTTTGATAGAAGTCGTTTACTGATGAGAAGAAAGGGTGTCCTCCGTGACACCACCGCTTTTTCATGAAGAGAGCAAAACGACTCTTTCGGCTTTGCCCTCGTATAATATACTCAAAAAACAACCAAAAAGTGAAATAGAAAACAAAAAATTTTCCCTGAGGTGCTTCCTCTTTCGGTGCCCAACCAGAAAACCCCCGACGTCATGTGAAGAGAACCATCCTCCTTTCTCCTTCAAAAAACAGGGGCTGGTTTCATCAACCAGCCCCTGGGGTTTCTCTCAGAGTGACGGCGTCTTTTGCCTTGTGTTTTTCACCACACAATCCACTACAAAGATCGCGGCCCCAATCACACTTATACCCGACGCCGTATAAATAGCAAAATCATATTTCTTGAAAATATCATACATCATTCCCCCTGTGAGAGGCCCCAAAATACCTGCCAGGGCATACCCAAGAAAAACGTAGGGATACACAAGTCCCATATTCTTCACCCCATAGAGGTGGGCGGTCTCTCGGGCGAACAACACAAAATTTCCACCAAAACCAAACCCTACCACAGAAGAGAGGGCAAGATACCCCTCTGGTGTCAAAGGGGAGATCCCAAGAAAAGCAATCCCTATTGCCTGGAGCCCAAGAGCCAGCACAATACTCACATGGGCACCTATGTGGTCACTCAACCATCCCCAGAAGAGTCTGCCCAAGAAATTCGTGATCGCAAAGAGAGAAACTCCCCATACCAACACGTGGGGAGATAGCCCACTCTGCCCACCAATGCTCTTGAGGCTCCCAATGACCAGAAGCCCAGCAAAGGTTCCTGCCAACATGCCAGCAAACAGTTGAAAAAAGGCTGGTTTCAACAGAAACTCCTTGATTGAGACAGGCTTTTCTTCGCCCTCTTTTTGCGACGGAGAAGCAAGAAAGAAAGAAAATACAAGAATAATTCCTCCATACACCACACCAACAACACGAAAAATAGCCAAAATGTCCCATCCCTGCCCAAGCAAGAACTCTACTATTTGAGAAAAGAGAAAGGAAGCAAGCCCAAATCCACCAGCCGCAATACCGGTCAGGAGTCCCTTCTTCTCAGGAAACCATTTCACCGGAGCCGTAAGAGAAGCCAGATAGCCAAAAGACGTTCCCAGTCCTGCCAAAACCCCAATCCCTATCAAAACCAACCAGAAATTGCCCTGAGAAAAACCTGCCACCAGATATCCCGAGAGAAAAAGAACCGCCGAAAAGAACCCCAAGACCTGCGTTCCAAGTTTCTTTTCCCATCGGCCAACAATGATCATAAAAGAAGCAAAAACCGCAATCAATACCCCAAAGATAAGCTGGGTTTCCGAAGCCAAATACTGATATGACTTCTGAAGCGCAGCCGCCACAATACTCCACGCATACACGCTACCCAAACAGAGCATAATCACAAACGAGGCCACAATACTTCCATACCGTTTCATTTTCACACCTCCTCATCTATACACATTTTTTGCTTGACATCTATCCCAAGAATTTTCTGATACTTCCTGCCCGAACAATATGCTCCACCAACAACTCATGGGTATCAGATTTCATCATCTGGGCTATCTCTGCACACACCTCCAGATGCTCTCGAGAAGGGGTGTACGTGATTCCCAACCTCTCAATAGCCTTGCGAAGATCATCAGTCACAATCCCAGAAGAGGGATGATAGAAAGTGAGCGCATCCCTCATATCGTCCTCGAAAGAGGGGTACACCTCTTTGAGCCATCGGATATCCTCTGAGGTAAGAGCATTGATCCCCAACAGTTCCGGAGGAAGCCCAAGCGAATACAACGCCGCCGTAAACGTAATAGCCCGAGGAAGCGTAACTCCCCCCATTTTTCTTGCATACCCAAAAAGCCCTATATGGAGCTTTCTTTTCCGCCGTTTAGGAACAAAAGGCGCGATTTTGTTGATAGCGGGAGCCAAAGCCATGATCTGTTTCTGATACTCCTGAGAATACCTCTCTATGAGATCAAGCGCCCTCTGTTCATCAAATTCCGCCAATGGCATTGGTGTGCGTGATTTCAAAGCCTGAATACCGGCTATCACATCCTCTGGGGCATAATCATACTTGAAGGCTGATTGCACAGTAAAGGTAAAGGCACTGGAATATTCGTGAGTTACTCTCTCAATTGTGTGGGGTTTGAGATTTCCCCGAAAAGGGGCTGAACCCACCCCAATAATGGGATAGATCGCTACACCACTCTCCTTTGAAAACTTCTGAAGCCTCAAGAGAGCAATTTTGTTGAGAAGAACGGCACTGATCACCCCATAGTTCATCGCTGGATCAGAACGAGCAATAAACACCCTTTGGGAAGAAACCTTCTTGTCCTTGAGATACTCTTTGGTGATGTCTGCCGCCCGAAGAATATGCTCCTTGTCCTCAAACAAGGGAATCACCTGAAGAGACTGAGGAAAGAAATTTCCAATCCATTCCTTGATAGTAATATCTCCTTTTCTCACAGGCAGATCCTGTTTCCCCACCACAAAATCCTTGTAGTAATAGTAAATCCTATTGAGATCATCAGCAGAGGTTGTCATGGGAACAATGATCTCAAAAATAGGCGTGATATCCTCTCCATAAAAGAGTCTTGCCGCATCAAAAGAGCGAGGAATACTCTCAAGAGTTTCTAGAAGAACCTTCGCCTCTACCTTTTCTACCAGGGGATTGGGAACACGAAGCGTAAGCCGCACATCCTCTCCGAGTTTTTTCGCATGAAAGAAGGCACCATATTTGGTGAGAAGCTTCTTCACCACATAGTCATCCACTTCCTTTCCCTCACAATCCCACATCTGTTCATCACATCCCAGATGAGAATAGGCATAATACGCCTCTTGAATCTCATCTTCTCCTCCCATCTGAGGACGCTCGGCAAAAAAGGGAGAGAGAACATTGTCCGGATGCTGGGTACTCATACAGCGAGGGATAAACATCTTCTATACTCCTTGTTTTTTTGTATGCTGAGGTTCTTTGGGGACCATCCACGCCAAGAAGGTCCAAAAAACCGCAGTATTATACAGAAGATCATCAAAAAAGTCAACCCCTCAAGTAGACTACAAACTCTTTGTCCTCTCTCTTTCTCCAACCAGAAGGAAACAAAGCCTCTTCTCTCCTTCCTTCCACGTCTTCCCTGAATAAAGGGGCTTCTCCCCAACTCAAAACACCAAGAGAGAAAAGAAAACCATGGCCTCACACCGGCCGAGCATACGCACAAGAGGCGTTTCCTCCCAGCACACCTATGCTACTCTCCACAAAACCTTTTCCAGGAAAGGGAAGAGGCGCCCTCACTATACCAGAGTATGGGCGTCGCTTTCTGCAAGCCTTGCAATTTTTCCTTTTTTCTTTATAATTAAGGAAGAAAAAAATTCCAAGGAGAAGCGTTATGAAAAGCGTATCCTACTCTTTTTGGTGTGTCCTGGTGAGTCTTGTGGTCGCGTGCTCATCCCCACAACCCACCAAAACCCCTGGAAAGGAGTCTGTCATGTATCCTATAAATGAACCTTTCACCGTTACTTCGACAGAGGTACGTCAGGGAGAAAAATACGCCATAGCCAAAAGCCCCTCTGAAATTCGTATCTCTTATTTCGCCTCAAATACCGTTTGGAAGCTCTCTTCTTCTCTCAGCCATCTCCCTTCTTTTGAGGCCCCAGAAAGCCCTCTCCTCGTTGCTCTGTACAACATGGCCCTTGAGGAAGCCCTTTTGGATATTCGACCGGACAAAACCTTCATGGCTGGTGAAAAGTGGAACGGTGTCTGGACACGGGATATTTCCTATAGCATTCACCTTGCCCTTGCTATTCTTTTCCCAGAGATCTCTTCCAATAGCCTTTTTGCCAAGGTTGATGCGAAAAGAAAATTTATCATTCAAGATACGGGCACGGGGGGATCGTGGCCAATCTCCTCAGATCGTGTGGTGTGGAGTCTGGCTGCCAAGGAATACCTCCTCTGGCATGCTGACAAAACCTTCCTCTCTCGTGCCTATGAGGTCATGAAAAACACGGCTCTTGCTGATAGGCATGCTGCCTACAATCCCACCACAGGCCTTTACTATGGAGAGTCTTCTTTTATGGATTGGCGGGAACAAAGCTACGCCTCCTGGATGAGTCCAGCTGATATTTATCTCTCATCGTCTTTTTCGACCTGTGTCCTTCATTACCATCATCTCTCCACCCTGGCGTGGATGGCCAAACAACTCAATTTTCCCCAAGAAGCCAAACAATGGGAGGAATGGGCTCAAAGCCTCAAGAAAGCCATTCGAACTCATTTTGCCAACCAAACCCTCGGCACCTATAGCGGGTATATCTATCCCTTCCCCATCTCTCAGACAGCTCTCAAAACGGATAACCTCGGGCTTGCCTTGGCTGTGCTCACCACTGTCGTAGAGCCATCTGAGGCTCCCTCTGTGGTTCAGAATATTCCTGTGGTTCCGTTTGGTGTGGTCTGTCTCTGGCCACAACAACCCCATACTGGTTACTACCACAACAAAGGCATCTGGCCATTTGTGAACGCTTATTACGTCCTCGCT
This sequence comes from Brevinematales bacterium, assembly GCA_026417555.1. Taxonomy (GTDB): domain Bacteria; phylum Spirochaetota; class Brevinematia; order Brevinematales; family Thermospiraceae; genus Thermospira. The sequence continues at coordinate 34,783 of JAOADA010000011.1, read as the reverse complement.
GCAAAAGAGGCCAAAAATCTTGAAGCCGTAGATTTTGGCATCAAAGCCATGACACGGGCTGCGGCTTTCTTTGGCACCCACAAAGAAAACTTCTCCTACGACCGTGGCCATACGGACAAAATGGCTGTAAATTCTGATCGTCAACTTTGGTCTGTAGCAGGGTACTTGGCTCTTGTTTACAAGGTACTTTTTGGCATCTCGGTAGATGACAATGGGGTATTCTTCCAACCCATGGTACCTGACTTCATTCGAGGACCTCTCACCCTGAAAGATTTTCCTTTTCGTCAGAGTCGGCTCACTATCATCGTGAAGGGGCAAGGAGATACTATTGAAACCATGCGAATCAATGGAAACCCTGTTTCCCCCTCTCTCCGTCTTCGAGGAGATACCCCAGAAACATATCTCATCGAAATTTCTCTCAAACGCACAAGCCCCAAACAATCTCTCCGTCTTGTTTCTCCTGACGATATTGCCCTTGCCGAACCAAAAATAAAAATAAGTAACAACACCCTTTCGTGGTCTCCTATCAAACAAGCGGTTTCCTATACTGTGCTTCTCAATCAAAAACCCCTTGCTACCACCACAGAAACCTCATTTCTTCTTCCCTCTCCACACGGTGTCTTCACTGTTATCGCCAATCATTCCAACGCCGTGCTTTCTTCTTGTGTAGGAAAACCCCTCTGGCTTCTTTCCCCCACCATCCAACAAGAAATAGAAGATATACCTTCTCTCACATCCCTTGCGACCAACCGTTACAAAGGTTTTAAAGGCACTGGGTATGTCCTCCTGGATAACGAGGGGACAATCACTCCTACGTTTGAGATAACGATTCCCAAAACAGGTGCTTACCTTGTCCGTTTTCGTTATGCCAATGGAAATGGCCCCATCAATACAGATAACCGCTGCGGAATACGCACCCTCCTCATTGACAAACAAGAACGAGGGGTGATTGTTTTCCCTCAGCGGGGAACATGGACAGAGTGGGGTTACAGTTCCTCTCTTCTCCTCTCCCTCACCAAAGGGAAACATACGGTATCTCTCGTCAAAACAGCCTTTGATGACAACATGAACGGCAATATCAATCAAGCCGCTTTGGACAGTGTTGAGTTCATCCTTTGGGAATAAACGATGGGGATTGAAAACATCATCAACACTTTGGGGCTCAAAACCACCAACTATTGGGTTTCGTTGTTAAAAACACTCCCACCCCATGAAATAGGTGTTATCAAGGTAAGTGCACGGCTGTGTTATTCATCGCCTTTGCTCCATTCTTTTGTTGAGGAGATCCGGTATTTGGTCCAAGAGGCTGGCATCATCCTACCTATCGTTGTCGAAACCAGAAAAGATTCGCTCAGTTTCTATCAGGACAAACTCTCCCATGCCCTTACCAAAGAGCATATCCCTTTTGTCTCGTGTTCTCCAGAACTCGTCCATCTTCAACCCTCGTTGAAAAAAAACCAGTGGGAGGTTGATACTATTTTCACGGCTCCCATCATTGAATCTATCCTTGAGGGGAAAATCCCTCTTTTGATCGGTGCAGGAATATCCCCAGAGGGCACTATCACCACTATCCCTGGCCTGCTCTTGGCCAGAGAACTGGTGTACATTCTTCATGCGAAAAAACTCATCCTCGTAGGTCATACCCCCATCCGAACCAGGCATGGGCGTTTTGTTACAGAGATCCTTTCTCAACAGGACTGGCAAAAGAAGATCCTTTCCAAAGAAATCACACCGGCAATGGCAAAACGAGTTACTACCGCCTTTGATCTTCTTTCAAGACTTGGGCCAGGGCATAGTGTCCAGATCACTCGTCCCCAACACCAAAAAGATGGCATCTCCACAGGACTCCTCGAAGAACTCCTTGGGAATGGCAGCGGTACCTACCTCGCCCTTCCCCCCCAAATCACTGCCTACCCTCTTTCTGCCATTGATGAAACGTGGCTCTTCGAGGCTATCGCAGATGCGTTTGCCCCCCTCAAAAAAACACTCAAGCAGAACTATTTTGAGAGTATCCGACACTACCACCCCCTTGTGTATCTGGATAGTCTCCGCAAAGGGGGAGCTATTGTCTATCTTTTAGATCAAACCCCCTATATGTGCAAGCTCTTCACCCGTCAAGACTATGAGGGTATAGGCATAGGATCTACAGTGATACACACCATCTATAAACACTTTGGGGGACTCTGCTGGAGAACCTCTCGCACCAACGAACGCGCGGATGCCTTTTATCAAAGGATCATAGAAGAGTATCGTGGGTCTTTTCTTCGTACAAAGGATTTTACCCTCTACTTTATTGGACATGCCAAAGACAAGAAGGCCTCTCTCTCCACCCTTCTTGACAACCTTCCCTCCTCTTTTGAAGAATAGGGAGAAGTGTTTTCCCTTCTCAGTCACACGCCGATGTCTCTTTCAATCAACAATATCGACGATTTGGCCTTTGCCCTCTTCAAGAGGGGCTTCTCCATGGGAGAGTTCATGTTCTTCACGGGGGTGTTGGCCTTCTCCCTTTTCATACGAGGCTGTTCCCTTTCCTTCAGGATCGACTTTGGTAAAGTCCTGGGCATACGCATCCAGGGGGGATACAGTATGGGGAGCTTCAAGGCTTTTTTGATGGGCCTGTTCCCTTGCTTGTATCTGTCCCGATTGGGCTACGTGCTGCTGTCTCGCTACAACTTCAGAATGCTCCCCCCACTTTGAAAAGAGAACCTGAAAATCAATTGGCAGTACTCCCATACCTGCCTCCTTTTTTATGAGAGGGTGGGCCTATAAGCCGGGTTCTGTCTTGATGGAACATCTCTCTTGGGAAAGTGTTGCCTCTTTCCTCTAGCGGCCTACCCGCATCCACTGAAAAGCCATCAGTAGGGGATGCCTATTTGGCCTTGCATCACGGAGGGCATGCCTTGCTAGGTGACTTATGTCACCTACGGTGGGCTCTTACCCCACCCTTTCACCCTTACCGTCAGAGACGGCGGTCTGGTTTCTGTAGCGCTTCCATTGTCTTGCGACATCCGGCTTTTCACCGGTCCGTGGCTTTTTGATGCCCAGACTTTCCTCCCGCTTACGCAGGCGTTCCATCAGCCCACCCTGTTTTTTATCGACATATTTTTCAAAAAAGTATACAATCTTTTCCCAGAAAACATATCATACAAGCTTAGGGAACGTGTTTTCTCTCCCCTTGTCCATACACCACAGCCTCAAAGTACTCAAAGTACTCTGGAAAAGACTTGGAAACACACCCCGGATTTTCAATGGCAACGCCTTCAACCCTCAGCCCGATGAGAGAAAACGCCATGGCCATACGATGATCCTCATAGGTATGGAGTTGTGCCCCATGGTACGTTCTCTTTCCCTGGACAACAAGAAAATCCGGCCCTTCTTCTACCTCGGCCCCAATCTTGGCAAACTCTTTTGCAAGCGCAGAGAGCCTATCACACTCTTTGATGCGTAGATTGGCTACATTGCGAATTTTTGTTTCTCCCTCTGCAAACAGGGCTACAACCGCAAGGGTAGGAACAAGATCTGGCATATCATTGAGATCGATCTCTATCCCCTTGAGTCTTCCATCACTTCGAAGGACGACTGCCTGGCTTTCATACTCTACCTCACACCCCATTTGTGCCAAAACCGAAGCAAACCGACTATCTCCCTGCAAAGATTCACTCCCCACCCCTTCCATCCGGATCTCTCCCCCAAGAATAGCTACCATAGCAAGAAAGTACGACGCACTCGAAGCATCTGCCTCAATGGCATACTTCCCGGGAGATCGATACTCCTGGGGCTGTATGAAAAATCGTGTATATCCCTCTTTCTTCACCTCGACCCCAAAATGCCCCATCATTGCTATCGTCATATCCGCATACGGCTTGGAGGCCAGGTCCCCCTCCACAAGAATCTCTGTCTCTCGACAAAACTGGGGAGATGCCATCAAAAGGGAAGAGACATACTGGCTACTTCGTTCTCCAGGAAGATGACACACTCCCCCATCCACCCCCCGTCCTCGAACAAGGACTGGAGGGCAGCCGTTATCCCTTTGGCTGAAGGCCTCAACCCCTAGTTCTCGAAGAGCCCGCAAGAGATCCTCAATGGGACGCTGCCTCATCCGCTCATCCCCATCAAGCACAAAGTCTCCCTCTCCAAGGGCCATATACGACACAAGAAAACGCATCGCTGTCCCAGCGTTCCCTACAAAAAAGGTATGATTCCCGGTAGGGCGTTTTCCCCCTTTGACCATAGCTACTCTGGTCTTGGTATCCCAATCAAGAAAAATCCCTACTTTGTCAAGAGCCTTGGCCATATAGATGGTATCCTGAGACTCAAGAAGATGATACAAGGTCACTGGCTCTGGAGAAAGGGCAGCCAAAAGAAACGCCCGATTGCTCATACTTTTGGACCCTGGCACGCGAACCGTCGCATAGAGAGGTTTGTTATGTGGTTTCACATGATACACCTGCATATATCTTCCTTCCTTGTGTTTCCCTGATTCCTCTTGGTTTCGGTATCGTGTGTCTCTCAGAACAAAGCTCTTGTTTTTTAACAAGAGGTTGCCCTTCTTTTCCCCCTCTTTATCCACCCCTCTTCACACACAAGAGACTCTACAGCCACATCGCCATCGTGATGGGGAAGAGTGGGAAGTATTTGAAAGCGATAGGCTACTCCCACCGTCTCAGCCGCTGGTTGTTGAGACAAAAACCTATCATAAAATCCCCCTCCATACCCTATCCGAAATCCCATCTCATCAAAAACCACTCCCGGCACCAAAATCACGTCGGGAACCTCAACAGCTCTCTCTCCTACCGGCTCCGGGATACCAAATCTCCCTCTGGCAACATCTCGAGAGAGATCCCTCACTTCCACCACTTCTATCTCTTTCCCTTTCACTCTTGGAAGAAAAAGCCTTTTCCCTTCCTTTTGCCATTCCTCCATCAAAGGAAGGATATCCACCTCCCCTCGAATAGGCCAATAACCGAGAAAAGCCTCCTTCCCCCACAGAAAATCCCGCAGCCACTCTCTCACCCGTGAAGAAAGCTCATCTCTCAGCAACGGAGAAAGATCTTCCCTTTTGGCAAGAAATGTTTGGCGAAGGAGAGTCTTTCCCTCCACTCCATTCACACTACTTCTTGCCCTTCTCTTTGATGGATCGGATGGCCTGATCAACCCTCGCCTTGAAAGCATCCGTAAAAATTGGTCTCTCTCGAAGCCGGATGAGGGGAATAAGCGAATCCCTATGATTGAGTTTCTCCAAGGATTCCACAAGCAGGATAGCCAGCCTCTCATCCTCCACCCTTTTGGCATACTCATGAAGCGTCTCTCGGGAAACAGAATAATCAAGGTTTCCCAACGCCCCAATCAGAGCATAGGCACGGTTTTTGTCAAAAACGTCCTTAAGAAGATAGGTGGAAAGCATCCTGGCATCAGACTCATCCCCAATAATCCCCAAGACCCACACCCCTAAGATATAGATATCCCGCATCTTGGCCACCTGGATACTCTTGTCCAGATTAGATCCAGGATTGGCCGCACTCACCAGATTTCTGACCTGGACCAACGCCTCTTTCAAACGAAGTTCCCCCACTCGTTTCAAGGCGCTACATACCAGATCATAGTCTGGAGAATCCAAAGCCTGAAGGATCACGTTACTCTGGCTTGCATCAAGAGAAGCCATCATAGGATCATACTTGGTATCATACCCCCAACATACACTTACGAAAATCGCCCCAATTATCACCAATGTGAACCGATGCATAAGGACCTCCTTGATAAGATAGTTATATTTTAAGGTAAAGCGATTTTTCTATCAAGAGACTGGTCCCTCCCAGTTCTCCCATCAAAAGAAAATGGATCGTATCCGCAAGACTGTATGCCATTTCCACAGCCTCACGAATCGTCCTTCCATGAGCCCATCTATCCCCCTCAAGCTTTCGGTCAAAAGAAAGGGTGTCCTGCATATTTTGAATCACTGGCATCTCACTCTCGGCACGACTCAGGACAAAAAGCCATTTATTGCTATACTGCTCAAACATCTCTCGAAGATCGCGACGAATCTGACGAGAAATCTGGCTCCGCTGAATGGCAAACTGATTAAGCCGACTGCTCTTCTCAGCCACAGAGAGAAACGCTTCCTTTTCAACTGCCCGAATTTCTTTCAAGATCCTGAGATACTCATTGAACCTATCCCGAAGAGGCATCATCCGATAGTAAAGATCAAGAAGTTCTTTCTTTATATCCACACGCTTCCCATCAATGAGAAGATAATTATACTGAACCTTGTTGCTCGTAAAAAGAAAAGAAAACTCACTCTCATACAGTTCTACCAGTGTCTCTACCAAAAAAATTTTATCATTGACTGTATACACACTACGAGGGCTACGATTTGATTCATACTCCATCAGTTTTTCTTTCCAATGGATCCTCTCATCAATAAACGCGACCCCTTTTTGCACGTATTCACTAAGCCCTTGGAGGACGTGATTTGCCACTTCCTCCGTCAAAGGAAAAAGCGAAGCCTCAGAAGCCTGAGAAGACTGAGCCTTTTTGGCTTCTTCCTGGACAGCCTTTTTCATCTCCTCTCGCCATTGATCTGTGTAGTACCCAAGAACATCTTCGGGTTTCATCTCCAAAAAATCACGAAAACTCATCCGTTTTTTCTGTCTCTCCAAGCGATACGCATACTCCATCAAAGGATAAAAACGATTGATAACCCTTTCATACACAAAATCAACCGCAAGAGAGAGACTTTTGATATTCTGATCCGTGATGCGAGAATTGAGCCTGCGAATTTCACCCTCTTTGCGCAGTGCCTTCTCAAGGGCCAACTTCAAGGAAGTTTGATAATTCTGAATCACAAAAAGCGAACGGTACATGGCCTTCAGCACATCCAACGTTTCAAAAAACGAATCAGGGGAGAGTTTGTGTTCCGCAAGAAAGTGAAAGTACTCCTCTTGATAGAGATTATCCAAGCGGTAGATTAACTCATATCCAAAGGGAAACGAAGGATCCGCCAACATCATCTGCCTCACCTCAGCAGTAATTGCTTTGTCTTGGTAGAGAAGTGAGGCCAAGATCATCCGTATCTGAAGAAGGGTATTCTGGAAATCATAAAGAAGAAAATTTACAAAGTTTTCCTTGAGCTGCCGTCCATTCCAGCGCACCATACCCAACAGGGCACAGGTGATACGAGAGGCTGTAAGTTCAATCCATTGAGAAACAGGGTTTTGTTCTTCCGCTTTTTTCATGACGTCGGAGCGTTTTTTCTCTGCCTCTTTTCCATCTCTCTGTATTCTTGCCTGCTCTCGCTCTACCGTACGCACAGCCTTCTTTAAGGCCCGTCTTTCCTCAGCATCGAGATCTATCACCTCCCCCCCTGCCTCAACAAATCTCTGAAAAAGAGCCTTTTTCTCCCCTTCGGAAAGATCCTTCATTTTGAGACGTTCTCGGATACTCTCAATCCGTTCCCGATTACTGCTCATAGATCACCTCCCATATACCTCCCCCAGAGACCACATGCACCTCCCTCCACGAAACATGATCATATCTCGGTATATGATAAGGCCGCTTTTCTATTTTTTGCAAATCAAGGAAAAACCTCTCCCCTCCCCCGTCGACAAGAAGAATCCTTGGCATACCATCCTGGAAACGTTTTTTGACTGTGGCCTGCCATTGTCCTTTCTGATACGTAGTCAGCCAACCGGCCTCTCTCAGAGAATCACTCTCATCCCTTTCCAGAAAAAGAGGAATCCCCTCCACAAAAAGACCGGCCCATTCCCTATCCACAAAAAAGAGATATTGTCTCTGAACGTCATAAATAAAATAATTCGTCCCAGCGGCCGTTGCCAAAAACCAAAAAAGCCTCCCAGACAAAAGAGGATCTCTCCCTTCTATCACCCAAAAATTGTTTTTCTCTCCATACATTTCCACTTGAAGCTGCTGTTTTCCTTCCGAGGTAGTCAAGAGAAGGTTGCCCTTGAGATACCACACCTTTTCTGCCTCTTTTCGCACACTCTGTCCACATCCTACAAGCACAAGCCCTACCAAGAGCATCTCTATCCTTTTCATTCTTCCTCTCCTGTAACACTTACATGATCAAAGGCCAGGGCTGGTACTTTCATCCCATGCACCACCTCTTGTTCCTTGCCAAGAAAGAGAAGGGATGTGATGAGATCAAAACTGTTGCCCCGAATCATGGTATCCTTAACTCTCCCTCGAATCTCTCCATGCTCAATGAGAAACCCCAACTCCACATTGACAGAAAAGTCCCCTGCCACCACATTGCTCATACCACCACCCAGGGTACTGTAAACCAAAAGCCCCTTATCCAGAGAACGGATCATGGCATCAAAAGACATATCCCCCCCCTCTATCACAAGGCTTGAAAACTCTGGTTGAGGAAGAGAAGAAGGAGCCCGTCGCCCATGTCCTGTGGTATGGGTTCCAAGACGCTTCGCGGTGGCCAAATCATAGATAAAGTTTTTAAGCACCCCTTTTTCAATCAGCGAAAGCGGCTTTGGTACCACACCCTCATCATCAAAGGGATACACCTCACCTACCTCCAGACAGAAGGGATCATCCCTCAGCGTAAAACGAGGATCAGCCACCTGTGCCCCCTCCATACCTTCCCACCGACATATCTTTTTGTAACGGCTACTCCCATTAAGCGCAATCAGAAGAGGTTCCAACACGGTCTCTACCGATTCAGGAGCAAAAATCACCGGATAGTAACCAGAGGGTATTTTTGCCTTTTTCTGACTCCAGGAAAAAAGGCGGGACATTTTGTCCACAAAACGTTTAAAATCAAAATCTATATCAAAACGGAAATCACTCTCCCCAAGATACACAAGTTCCCCAGACTCTTCCACATGGGAAAATCCACACGAAAGGGAGAATGAACGCTCTCGATAACTGTGAAAAAAACCTGCCGTATTGGCAACCCAGGACTCCCCCTCCGAAACATCCACCGACACAAAAACCTTGTTTTTTTTGTGAATGTGCTTGAGTTCTTGAATCAAATATTCTCCCCAAGCAACGGCTTTTTCTTTGTCAAGGGAAACATCCCTCCATGTGTCAAGAGTAGGCACAAGGGACTGGGAAGGCAGATCCACAATGATCTTCTCCCCCCATTTTGCCTGCTCCCTCGCTGCGGATACCATAGCCTCAATATCCTCTTCATGATTACAAAACCCTTGTCCTACATGGTACTCTCCGTCCTCTGTTCTCTCAAACACCCGAATCCCAAGAGCCGCATATTCTTTGGTTTCCAAGGACTTGAGCCTATCCATGTCAAAATCCACAGACCAGGATTCTCCGGCCTCAGCATACACATCTCCATAGGGAAGACGTTTCACTACCTCTTCTACATGATGAGAAAGATCTTGTCGCGTCATTTCCTACTCCTTTCGAAACTGTCGTCCCACATGGCGGGCACGTGCAACTACCTTTCCAAGCGCACGATATTCACCACTTTTTGTGATATAGGCAAGAAGTTTCATATGAGAAACATCAGGTTTTCCCTCCCGAAGAAGGGTTTCCTCGGCATAACTCTCCACCACCTCTCCTACAAGAAGCCAACAAGACTCACCAACATCAAGCCACTGTCTCACCCGACATTCCAATGAAAGAGGGGCACCCACAATCAACGGAGCCCCATGCTTCCCATACTCTACCTCAAACACCGTTGATTTGTCATGGGTATACCCAGAAACCATTCCACAATAATCCGCCGCCACAATCTGATCTTCTGACGGAAAATTGAGTGAATAGACAGAAAGTTTTTCCCTCTCAGAAAGGATATAATGCTCTTTGGCTATGACAGAAAGTACAAGCGGTGGGTCATCCTCCACAGGTGTACACCAAGCAATAGGAGTGAAGGTTGGTTTTTCCCTCACCCTTGCCCCTACCACAACCAAAGGAAGGGGATAAAACCAGAGTTGTGGCCCATACGATCGTCTCATTTTGTCTCTCCTCGAAAAAGCCATCCTTCCTCTTCGGGGCACATGAGCCCAAGATGGTCATATGCCAAACGTCCAGCGATCCTTCCACGAGGGGTACGTTGAACAAACCCCTGCTGGATGAGAAAGGGCTCATACACATCCTCAATGGTTTCCATCTCCTCGTTCACTGAAGCAGCCAAAGCAGAAAGCCCTACCGGTCCCCCTCGATACTGTTCAATGATCACCCTGAGAATACGTCTATCCATCTCATCCAGACCTTTCTCATCCACACCCAGACGCCGAAGGGCATAATCAGCAAATACCTTGTCCACCGGAAGCTGTTTCTCCACCAGAGCAAAATCCGCCACTCGCTTCAGAAGTCGGTTGGCAATACGTGGGGTTCCTCGAGAGCGACGGGCTATCTCATGAATCCCTTCAGGAGTGATCTTTACCCCCAGTATGCCAGCACTCCGAGAAAGAATCTTCTCAAGACTTTCCACATCATAGTAATCAAAACGCTCAATAATCCCAAAACGAGACCGAAGAGGCCCCGTAAGATCCCCCATACGGGTCGTTGCCCCAATCAAGGTAAATGGTGGAAGAGAAATCCGAAGTGTTTTTGCCCCCGTTCCTTCCCCAATCACAATATCCACCTTGAAATCTTCCATAGCCGAATAAAGGATCTCTTCCAATTGGCGTCTGAGCCTATGAATCTCATCGATAAAAAGGACATCATGGTCCTCAAGAGAGGTAAGGAGAGCCATCAGATCTCCCTGCCTCTCCAAAGAAGGAGCACTAATGATTTTGATAGCTTGCCCAAGTTCGTTTGCGATAATCTTGGCAAGCGTTGTTTTCCCAAGCCCCGGGGGACCATAGAGAATCACATGATCAAGTTGTTTTCCCCGCATCCTGGCTGCTTCAACAAAGACAGCAATATTGTGCTTCACCGCATCTTGCCCCACAAAGTCAGCAAAACTTTTTGGGCGAAGCGGTTCATCCATATCCGTAGGCAAAAAATCGCCCTTGGTAATTTTTTCTTCTATCATACGTATCCTTTCCCCTCAATAGATTATAAGGGAGAAAGGCAAGAAGTGCAAACAGGTTTTCTCCCAGAAAAGGGATCTTCTTCATTGTGCCAAGGGAATCCGACTCAAAAGCTTTTCTGCCTCCCTCGCCTGGGAAGATTGGGGATAACGCTCTACCACCTGGCGGAGATAACGACGAGCAAACTCCCACTGTTCATTCCCAAAATAAGCCGCCCCAATCCCATAGAGAGCCGCGGGATAAAGGCTTTCTTCTTCATATTTTGTCAGTACCCGACTGTACGCCTGGACTGCCTGAATATATTGCCTCTGAGAGGCGAGGATATCCCCAATTTTCAAGGCTGCCTGGGCTGCATTTGGCAGAAGTTCAAGATCCTCAATCTCTTGATAGGCCTGGATAGCCTCTTTGTTTTTCTCATTATCCTCATAAAATTTGGCAAGCTTCTCCAGTGCCAATGCCTTTGCCTCTTTGGTTTTGCTTTCTCTCACCATGATTTTGTACAACCGTTCTGGATCCCCCCGTGCCTCTTGTACCATCTGGAGTTCCCGAAGTTGCACCTTGGCCATCTCTGCATCTGGTGTCTTGGGAAACCGTCCAATAAGGGTATTGTAGGCATTTCTCGCTTTTTCATAGTTATTCAAGCCAAAATAGAGATTGCCTATCTGAAGAAGACTATCAGGAAGATAATCCCCACTGGGATACTTCGCCACGTACGCCTCAAACATACGAAGGGCATCCAGTTTTCTCTCCTGACGAAGATACGTCCGTGCCAACCAATAATAGGCTGCCGCCTGAAAATCACTCGGTGGAAGAAGAAGAAGTTTCTCATAGTGCTGGGCTGCCTCCGCATACTTCTGGCTACTGTATGCCAATTCTCCCATCCGAAAGATGGCCTCTGCTGTGGCTGGACTCGCTGGAAACTCTGTTAAAAGTTGTTGATAAAGAGACTCTGCTGTGGCCTTTTCCCCTATTTTTAGATAACACCAAGCCATTTCAGCATACGCTGTCGGCACATTCTCTGTCCGGTTCGCTTGAAATGCCTGCTGGATATAGGCTTCATACGTACGAATAGCATTGGCATACTGTTCCATGTTGTAGTAAGCCTTGGCAATATAAAGCTGGTTCTCAAGGATAGTCGCTTCGTTAGTGGCTATAGAAGAAGAGGTTTGATAGTTGGCAATAGCCCTATCATAATTCCCCTCTCGAAAATATGCCCATCCCAAAAGATTATAAAAAGAGGCTTTTTGATCAGCATCAAGATAGGCAATATCTGCTCCCTCATAAAAACGAATAAGATCCCGAAAACGTTCTTGTCGCATATAGACCCATCCGGCCTTAATCAGCGATTCTCCCGCATAGGACGTAGCACGGTATCGTCTATACACCTGTTCGAAATTGCTTAACGCCTCTCCATACCGACGCTGATTATACTGAAGAGAAGCAAGGCTATAGATGGCCAACGCTGCCTTGGGACTATTCGGAAAAGCCGAAGCCATCCGCTGGTAGGTTTCCTCAGCTCGTGGAGTCAGTCCCCGCTGAAGATACACCCAGGCAATAGCCAAGTACGCACTGTCAGCAAACCGGCTCGTAGGATAGTTACGCAAAAGATAGTTGTAACTCACCAGGGCATCATCCCATTTTTTCATCGCAGCATAACTATTCCCAGTGTACATAATAGTCTCTTCGACACGAGTTGCTGTGGGAAAAAGTTTGCGAAACTGATCAAAATCCTTCACCGCCTCCTCATAACGCCCCTGCTCCACCCGTGTTCTTGCACGCCAATAAAGGGCATCCGGAAACTGGGGACTCTCCCCATACTTCTCCAGAATCTCAGAAAAATACCCCTCTGCCTCCGAAAAATCCTTCACCAGAAAAGACAATTCTCCAAGTTTTTGCTTGGCCAAGGGAACATAGGCCTTGTCAAGGTCAGCAATCTTTTTATAAGCGACCCTCGCCTCATCATACTTTGCAAGAAGCACGGCCAGAGAAGCAAGCTCAAGAGAAGCCTTCAGTTGCGTTTCCTTGTTTTTAGTGAGTTTTATGAGCTCTTCAAGGGTAGTTTTTGCCTCTTGATAACGGCGTTGCATCTTATAAAGCAAAGCCAGTTTGTAGAGACCATCCTCCCGATAGTCATTGGGTTGAGAGCCTATTTTCTCATATCGAACTAATGTGGCAAGATAATTTATAGCCGAGGAATAGTTTTGTGTCTCAATATCAATCATGGCTCGATAATAAATCCCCTCTGCCACAAGAGAGGCAGGAGCATTGGATAACACTTGCATAATAGAGGATTTTGCCTCAGCATATTTTTTCTCCGCAAAAGCACACTTCCCTAACAGCATACGGGCATACAAAACCAGGGAGGAGTTCGGATACGTCACGAGAAAAGACTGTATTCGCTCCCTGGCCTGTCGATAATTCCCGTCATAGAAATAGGCAAGCCCCAAACGATACGTGGCCAATTCTCGCAACGAAGAGTTGGTATCCCCCGCAACAAAAGCAAACTCCTCCACTGCCGAACCATATTTCCCTTGGATAAGATACACAGAACCCAAAAGGTAGCGAGCATCATCGGTATACTCACCCCGGGGATAGGCCCTCAAAAAAAGTGTTCCCTGCTGAATCACCTTATCCCATTGTTTAGTGTGGTAATACGCCTCGATCAACAAATAAGACACATGCTCCCGATAGGGAGAATGAGAATAAAAACTCAAAAACTGATGAAAAAGCTGGATCGCCCGCTGATACCTTCCATCCTCATAGTATGAAAGCACGCGATAATACGCCGCATCATCCGCATACTCTCCAAAGGGATCGAGAACAAGAACACGATCAAACAAACGAATCGCAAGTGCATACGCCCTATCCTGATAAGCTGCACGACCTGAGAGAAAGAAGCGCTCTCCATCCCTTGTCTGAGAAAAAAGCAGAAGGGGAAAAACAACCCCACCAATCCATACCAGCTTCCTGAACATAGTCTCTCCTTCTTAAGGCTTTTCTCATAGAGTATATAGTATGGCATAAAAAAAACTTTTTTGCAAGTAGATGTTTTCCAGAGAAAGGGTTATCTCACTCCAAAACCTATTCAGGTGCTTTTCATTTGTTCCGTTATTTTCTCTCTGATACTCCTTTTCTTTTTCGGAATCCTCGTCTCACAACCTTTTTCCCTGCATCACTCCCAACAAAAGAGCTTGTAAGTCTCTATAGTTTAAAAAGACAGGGTTGCCCTGCTTCCCCCTTCTCTCAAAAGAACACCCTTCACGTGTAAAGAGAAGAAATCATCCCTCTGTTTTGATACACGTCAAGAGCTTTTTCTTGGAAACAAAAAACCTTGTAACTTCGGTTCTTGGGCTCTCTGCGTGTTCCTGTCTTCTTCATATCGGAGACAACACCATAGGCTCCTCTTCATTGACATATTCTCGTTTTGGGTATACAATATGGTGATCAAGAAGAGGGAGCTTATGAGACCATATGAAGAAATACTCGAAAACAACAAACAATGGGTAGCTGAAAAACTTCAGCTTGACCCCCATTACTTTGAAAAACTGGCCAAGGGACAGTCACCGGGGTATCTTTTCATCGGTTGCTGTGATAGCCGTATGCCATTGAATACCTTCACAAAAACCAATCCCGGCGAACTCTTTATCCACAGAAATATCGCTAACATTGTCTCCTCCAGAGACCTAAATTTTTTTACCGTGCTCCAGTATGCCATAGATACCCTCAAGGTCTCACATATTATCGTCTGTGGACATTACGATTGTGGCGGAATAAAGGCGGTGTTTTATAACGAGGCAAAAGGCGCTGTGAAAAAATGGCTCCATCCTGTCTATCAAACCTACCATAAATATGCTTCTGAACTCCAGAAGCTCCCCACAGAAAGAGAGCGCTATGATCGATTGGCAGAACTGAATGTCCTCAGGGGAGTCAAAGAACTCTCCCACCATCCCCTCATTCACAAGGCAAGAAAACGAGGAGAGGTTATCCACCTTCATGGGTGGATCATCAATCTCTATACCGGTCTCATCCTCGATCTCAAGGTATGTGGTTAACGCCGCCAAAGCCGTCGAACAAAAAGGGGACGAGGCATTTTCTCTAGAAGGGGAACATCCTTCAAAGAAAGGGCTCCTGAAACAAAGGTGTGTTCCATAAATCCATCCAATCCTTTGGTCGGCTGAAAAATAGCAAAGATCCCCACTCCCTCCACAGTGGCCGGTACAAACGTCTCTCCCACCGTATAGAGACCCGCTAAAGGAGAAATCACTACTACGTTTTTGAGAATCCTCGGGGAGCTCTCTGTCTGCCACAGCCATACCCCTACCCGGGAAGCCAATACCACAGGCGCCCCTCCATGAGGATTAATATTTTCTACATACAGAGAGGCTTCTCCTACAATGGCCACGGGCTCTCGTGCTGTTCCACGAACAAGCAAGGGAAGAGTGGCATACACCACACCATTTTCTGGAAGATTTTCCATATTCTCTAAATCCAAAACCACACACCGTTCTACTCGATCAACAAAAACAGCCTGTTCGGCGGTCGGAGGTTTCTTATACAACGCAAAGTCTTCTATACCACGCAAAAGTTGGATACGACTCCCTGGGGATGGGGCAGTATCAAAAATCAAACGTGTTTGGGTTCTTCGATAGTTCCATACACGTTCTCCATCCACATATACTATCACTTTTCCCCTCACCGAAGGAAGAGTATACTCTTTTGAAACACCATTGGCTATAGCCACATCAATCACATGACGCCGAAAAAACTCACCGGAGAAAATCCGTATCCGTTTCTGGCTCTTTTCATAGACAAAATCACTCTCTTCAAAATAATACCTCCCCCCAACCCGAAAAGCCCAAACCTCCTCCTCTCGAGAAAGAAGACTGGTATCTTTTCCCTCTAAAAGAACCTCCCCAAGCCTCTCCCATGCCTCAGAGGGAAGCTCTACCAAAGGAAGCTCTTGCTTAAGATAAGGATCCCGAGAGAGGTGAAGCACAAGGGTATTCTCCTCATCCACCCCAACCACCTGTTCCCGCTGAGCCCCACGATAATAAAGAAACTCCTTCCAGTCCCCTGAGGTGTCCTTTTTCTTTCTTATGTACACACCCATCTGTGCCTGCCAACGAAAAGGAAAAGAGAATGTTGTCTTGCCACTCCCCAAGAATATCTTGTCTGGATGAAGGGGATTCACAATCTCTCGAACCATAGCCATACCCTCCTCTGTGATCAGCCATGGTTCCCGCACCATCTGTCTGGCTATCCTCCAAAGAGAACCAAAATCCACCCTCTTCTCCCATACCTCAGGCAAAATAGTCTTGGAAACCGCTGGAAAAAAACGTGCCTCTCGCGCATCTCCCAACAAACATCCCCCTTTTATCTGCCAGGCATAGGTATTGGTCGCCACCTCACTCTCCGGTGAAAGAGCCACTGAACCTCGTATTTCCCAGGGAGCATGAAGAGAAAAGGTTACGGGATACACCCAAAACACTGTCGTAGAAAACAAGGGAGAAACCACCCCCTCTAGAACAATCTCACTCCGAGAGATTCCCTCACCCCCCTTAGCCTCAAGAACCCAATTGGTCTGTCCTATCTCCCATACCAGTTCTCCCTTTCCCGAAGGGGTATCCCATCGCCACTTTCCTGAAGAGGGGAGTCCTTCCTCCCACTGGGAGAACCACTTGGCAATCTGTCCTTCAAGAAACCATCGTGTTTTGTTCTTTTTGGCAGAACGCTCGGTTTGCAAAAAACCTGATTGGACTAACGTAGTTATCATCATACTAACCAAAAAAAGAAGCGTCACCGCTACGAGAGCTACCACTGTCACAGAACCTGTGAGGTGTTTCCCCCCCCCTTTTTGAAGAAAAAACCATCCCTCCCCAAGACACCCCCTCTGGTGGCACTCTTTTCTCCCCTTTCGGTTCTTTTCCCACATAGGTGATCTCCCTCTTCTTTCCTTCACAAAAAAAGAAAAGCCCCTTCTGAAGACAAGATTTTTTCTCTCATGGTTCGCAAGAAGAGAAAAAACAAAGGACTATTTTATCCCCAACCGTTTCATTTTCTGGGTGAGGGTATTTCGGTGAATCCCCAGAAGCTCAGCCGCCCGAGAAATCCGCCAATGAGCACTATCCAGGGCTTTCAGAATCTGCTGTTTTTCCATCTCATTCAGATCAAGTGACGTGATTACAATATCATCCTTCTGAACAAGAGTTTTGTGAGATGTGTCCTGTACAGCCTCTTTTTCAAGAATGTGAGCTGGAATATCCTCCAAAGAAATCACATCATCCGTACTCATGATAATAGCATGATGAATAGCATTTTCGAGTTGGCGAACATTTCCAGACCATTCATACTGGAGAAAGGCCCTCACCACCTGGGAATCTACCTGCCGAATACTCACCCCCTCTATCCTCTGATACATATGAAGAAAATGGTTCATCAGCAGAGGGATGTCCTCTTTCCGTTGCCGAAGGGGTGGAAGAGACAGAGAAACTACATTCAGTCGATAATAGAGATCCTCTCGGAATTTCCCTTCTTTGACATACTGCCAGAGTTTTCTGTTGGTGGCTGCCACAATACGCACATCCACAGGGATGGTTTCCAATCCCCCTACCCTAGAAATAGTTTTGTCCTCAATCACCCGAAGCATCTTGGCTTGCAGGGCAAGAGACATCTCACTAATCTCGTCTAGAAAAATCGTCCCCTGATTGGCAAGTTCAAACTTTCCAATTTTGCGTTTCTGAGCCCCTGTAAAAGCACCCTTCTCATACCCAAAAAGCTCACTCTCAAGAAGCATCTCAGGGATCTCTGCACAGTTAATCTTGACAAAGGGACCATAATTCCTTCGACTAAGGGCATGAATGGCCTGAGCAAACACCTCTTTCCCTGTGCCACTCTCTCCCTCAATGAGAATATTGGCGTTGCTTTTTGCGGCCTTTTCAGCCTGCAAAAACGTCTGAATAATTGCCTTTGAATACCCAATAACCCCAAGTTTCTCCATGGTGTCAATGATCCCCCGTGCCTCCCGCTCAGGCACAGGAAAATACGGTTCAAGTCCAGGTAGAATATCCATGCGTTCTCCTTCCCCACCAAAAACACGACTCTTTTTATTATACCACAGTCTCAAAAAAAAGCAAGCGGGAAAAAAACTTTTTCCCTCAAAACCTCCTTCTCACAAGAGAAGCCCTGTGGCAATGAATGTCCTCTAGAAAATTATTTACGTTTTATGGTCGTCATTTTTTGGATTGTTTCATCCATCCCTTTTGTCTTTTCATAGGGAGAGATCTTCACCTGTCCCCCCTCCCCTAAAGAAAACGTCACAAATTGAAAATCGCTTTTGACCTGGAGAACCGCATTCTTTATCTTGATCTTTACTCCTGGATACACCGTTTTACTGGCTGAGATTTTGGCCTCGGAGGCGAGACTTTCAAGATGCTTTTGAGCCTGTTCAATCTGAGCCTCTGTTTCCTGAAGAATCTCTTTTAACTCTTTTTGTTTCGCGACGAGATCGTTGTAGATTTGTTCTTTCTCAGGCGGAAGAGGGCCACTCGCAAGCATCATAGAATAATTTGTGAGTTGTTTTGTAATATCAGGCAACTGTTTCTTGATGTTATCCCTTTGAGCCAGAAGAGTGGTGAGTTTATCCTCTGTATCTGGATCTATTCCTGCCTCAAGGATGGTCTCCGCATATGCCTCTGTTCCCAAAAACTTGGCATTGATCTCTTGAAATGCTCTCACCCGTCCTCCCCCTATCTGAGAACGTCTCCCTCCCTGGCAGAAGATACTTTTTTTGCTAGAAACCTCACTGTGAAGAATAGCCTCTGTCACTATCACATTCCCTTCTGCCCGAATACTGGCTCGTTCCACAAACTTGGCATACACGTCCCCAGCACAGACAATCTTCGCCTCATCTTTCCCCTGGATACCTTGTCTCACTACAAGATTGCCCTCAGCGGTGATATTGGCCTTCCCCACGTTACCCTTGATCTCAACATTCCCACCGGCATATACTTTAAAGGTGTCGTTGACATTCCCATACACAACCACATTCCCGGGAAAGTTCACATCCCCTGTACTTGGGCCAACATCTCCCCTGACCTCATATACAGGCTCCACGTGAATGCGTCCATTTTTGAAGACAACCTGACCATTAATATCCGAAATAAGCTGCATCCCATCAGGGGAAAGATGGTTATTATTTCCAGGAAGCATCGGTATATCCTTGCCATCCCTGGCAGGGAGAACTCGTCCTGTCACGGTTTTTCCCGGCTTGGCTTTCGTTGGAGGTTCTTTCACAGCAAGAATCTGTCCTGCCACCACCGATTGCACAATATCCAGATCGTGAAAGTCCACCGAACCATCCTCTTTGACCTTGACAGCCACCTTGTCTGTGTCTGTTTTGAAGTGGTACTTGATCTGGGCATCCTTGCCATCTTCAGGATAGTCTCCCTCTGCCACAATCACTGGCACGTTATAGAGTTCATTTTCAAAAGCCTGGGTGATAGCCTCCTCTTTGATACCATAGTACACCTTTTTAGCTTTGAGAAGGTTGATAATCTCCTCATTTTCAGGAAAACCACCACCCTTCTCTGGCCGTGTTACTGTCATGAAAGCCTTCATTTCATCGGTAGACACCTGAAGAGAGACTCTGGCATCAGCTGGGGTAGGAGCCCGTTCCCCAATCTTTACCCACGTCCCTGAAGCTTGTTGCACGGCCTTCCGCAAAAGATTTTCGTCATAATTTGTTATCCCCTTATTCGCCAGAATAGCCTTCGCTATCTCAAAGGTTACAGGTTTTCCTTGCCCTTTTGGCGGCTCGACCTTGACCATGAGGCTACGCGTCCTCGGAATAACCCGAAAAACACCATCCTGATTGGTAACAAATTCCGGTTCTTCCCCACCACTCCCCGAAAAAATCTCCATCCCCAGAGAAATAGACTTGGTTTTCTTGACCAAAACCCGCATCGGTTTTCTCCCAAAACCAAGAAAACCACTTTTGCCTCTTTCGAGAATCTCGTACTCAAGATTGATAAGACTTGTATTCCAGACTTTGGCCGCCTCCTTGAGGGCTTCTTCAATCGAGAAAGCCAAGACCTCCACCTCTTGAGGCCCCTGTTCCACGGATGTTTCCATAACCTGATCATGCTCTAACAACTCTCGTAACCTGTCCATACACCCTCCCTATTTCTCTTCTTTTCGGGCATGTGCCGGTGGAATACCCAAAATACCCCGATATTTGGCGATTGTTCTTCGCGAAACCTTGATACCTTTGTTGGCAAGAATGCTCACTATTTGCTCATCACGCAGGGGATCGGTTTTGTCCTCTTGAGCGATCATCGCCACAATCATCTCCTGAATACTCTTGGAAGAAACCTCTTGTTGGCTCGCTGTCTTGACAGAAGAGGAAAAAAACTGTTTGAGTGGAATAATCTTTCCCCCAACCTGAATATACTTGTCCTTCACAACACGACTCACCGTAGATTCGTGAATCTCTACCTCCTCAGCAATGTCTCGGAGCCTGAGAGGCTTCTGATATTGCGGTCCCTTTGTAAAAAAATCCTTCTGATGAGAGACAATGGCATGGATAACCTTGTACACAATCTCTTTGCGGCTCTCGAGGTTTTCAATCAGCTGTTTCGCGCTTGAGAGATTGGTACGAAGAAATTTTTTGTCTTCTTTTGGAAGGGTATCATTTTCATAAAGGGAAAGATAGAATTGATCAAGCCTCACATCTGGAATATAGTATTCGTTGAGACGAATTGTCACCTCATCATCATTCACTTCCACAAAGGCTTCTGGAATCACTGCGAGAGCCGCCTCACCCCATCCCGTCACAGGCGTAGGTCGTAATTCAGAGAGGTTTTTTATAGCCTCCTCCACCTCCTCTGAGGAGACATGAAGACGCCGAGCCATCTGCGTGTAGTGTTTCTTTTCAAGAAGGTCAGCCGTTTCCCGCAAAATCCTTGCCTCCAGACTCTCCTTGCCAAACTGTTCCTCTGCCTGAAAGAGAAGAAACTCAAGCACACCACGACTCCCTAGTCCCTCGGGATCCAATCGCATCAGTTTCTGCCGCGTGTGTTCAATCTCTTCAGGGGTATAGTCTGTGTCTTCCACTAATGAAGCCACCTCCTGACGCAAAAAACCATTCTGATCCAAGGACGTCAGCAGAAGAAGGGCTATGGCCTCCTCTCGCTCATTCCACCCCAAAAAATGAATCTGTTCTACCACATGATCAAGAATGCCTCGATTCTCGGCTCGATTCTCAAAAACAAAATCTGGAGCGGTAGGAAGCGATTGCCGACGAGGTATCCGTTTGTCTGGTCCCGGTAGAGGCTTTTCAAGCCTAATAAAAGGATTTCTCTCCGCCTCCTCAAAAAGCTTCTCTCGAAGCTCAGGAAGTGGAAGTGTGAGAATCTCCATCTGCTGGACAAGAAGGGGTGTCAATATCTGGCGCTGATCCTGGACAAGTTGCGGTTTCATCTCTTTCCTCTACAAAAAGTATGCCATATTTTTTGTTTTTTTGCAAGTTCAAAAGAACAAAACCATTCCTTTTCTGGTGTTGTCACATTTCTCTTTCCATGAGAAAAAACTTTCCCTCCTCGTGCCCCACGTAAGATAATTTCTCTTTGCTTTCGGATCCTTGAGAAAAGCATACGTTCTCCTCTCAAAGACCTTCCTTATTCTCAAAAGAAAAAGTTTTGTGGTATGGCAAAGCAAGAGAGAAGGGTTTTAAGAAAAAGAGAGCTTTTCTCACACTCCTTAAAGAAATTTCTTCTCTCCATCCAAAAATCTTTAGGCATCCTCCACAAAAAACAAACATTTTTTTCACCAAAATTTCATCAAAAATTCATCTCCCTTTCATAATCCTTTTGTATCCTATCCCCAAAATCTTTTCGAAAAGGAGGAAAACGATGAAAAGATTAATGTGGTTTTTTCTTGTCATTAGTGGGTATCTCTGGGGATACAGTCTGCCAGATCTTCCTGCGAAAGTGACACCAGTAAAGAATGTCATCATACTTATTCCCGATGGGATGAGTATGGGGGGATACACCCTCGCTCGATGGTTCCGCGGTGGAAAACCACTTGCTATGGACGATATGGCATGTGGGCTTGTGCGCACCTATAACTCAGATACTCCCATTGCCGACTCAGCCCCCGCGGGAACAGCCTACGCGTGTGGCATCAAAACCGTGACAAAAAATATTGGGGTTATGCCTGCTAAAGTAGGGATGCCTGGGGTTCCAGCTATTATTCCAGGTCAAGAAAACCGTCCTATTGCCAATGTATTCGAGGCTGCACGACTCGCCGGAAAAGCCACAGGGCTTGTGTTTACCTGTGAGGTTCCTCATGCTACCCCTGCTGATTATTCGGCTCATTCCACGGACAGAAAACTCTACGACGAAATCTTGGAACAACAAGTCTATACGGGACTCGATGTGGTTCTTGGTGGTGGATGGCAATTTCTCCCTGCCAGTGCCCGAAAAGACAAAGAGGATCTCCTCTCTGTGGTACAAAAGAACTATTTTTACCTCACCAACCGCAAACAACTCCTCTCTCTTTCTGGTCAGAAAAAAGTCTGGGGTATGTTCGCTCCAAAAGCCATGGCCTATGAAATTGATCGAGACAAAGACAACGAGCCCTCGCTTGCTGAAATGACATCCAAAGCCCTTGAAATCCTGTCCTCAAACCCCAAGGGCTTTGTCCTCATGGTCGAAGGAAGCAAGATTGACTGGGCTTCTCATGCCAACGATCCCGTAGGCCTCATCCACGATATTCTGGCATTTGATGACGCTGTCAAAGTAGCCAAAGAATTTGCCCAAAAAAATAAAGATACCGTGGTTATTGTTATGACCGACCACGGAAATGGTGGCATCACCCTTGGAACCTATGATACTTCAGATAACTATGATAAGGTGCCACTTGACGATTTCCTCCAGTTCCTCAAGGTAGCAAAACGAAGTGGAGAAGGTCTTGAAAAACTCCTCTCTGCCAATTCTTCTCCTGACCAGATTCGTAACACTGTGGCTTTCTACTACGGTATCTTTGATCTCAGTGATGATGAAGTCAAGGCTATCCAGAATGCCTACACCAATGCCACACCTTCTCTGAATTACGTCGTTGGAAAAATGATCAGCAAGCGTTCCTACATTGGATGGACTACCCATGGTCACACAGGCGAGGATGTCCCTCTGTTCATATACTCTCCCAGAAAAGACCATCCAACCGGGACCCTTGAAAATACCCAAATTGCCGTCCTCACCGCTGCCTATCTTGGCGTAGATCTCAAGAGTACCACAGAACGTCTCTTCGTTGAGGCCATCCCCGAATTCCAGAAGAAAGGGGCAACTGCCGAAACAGACGCCAGTGATGCCGAAAATCCTGTGCTTGTGGTTAAGAAAGGCCCCACTACGGTAAAGATCCCGGTAAACAAAAATATTGCCCTGGTTAACGACAAAGCTGTCACCCTCCCCGGGGTCAGTGTATACATCAACAAGAAATGGTATATCAGTAAAGATGCCATAGACCTCATCAAATAAAAAAACCTCCTACTGAAAAACAAAAAGCCCTCCCGGTCTACCCTACCGTGGAGGGCTTTTTGCAAAAACTCACAAGATTCTCCCCGATCCTCTTTACTTTTTTCTATTTTGTGTTATAATGAAGAGGCTCAGAAGAGGTGGGTATGAAGAACAAAAACCTTTCCCTTGAGGGGTTTACTCTCCTCGAGCTTCTTGTTGTCCTCACCATCATTGGTATCTTAATGACGATTGGTATGGCCGCCTACACCGGTGTTATCGAATCAGCAACCCGTCGAGCAGTCGAGGTGGAGATATCCCAGTTCCAGATCGCCATCTTCAACTTTAAGATAGAAGAAGGGAGACTCCCTTCTTCTCCCGAAGAACTTCTTTCCGCTGGATATATCACCAGAGAACTCCTCAAAGATCCGTGGGGTGAGGATTACCTTCTCAGGGAACATGAGGGGAGATACCAGATTCTTTCCAAAGGACCAGACAAAAAGGCAGGAACAAAGGATGATATCGTCAAAACATTGGATTAGTGGTTTTACCCTCATAGAAGTGCTTGTGGCTCTTTCTCTTGTGAGTATATCCATTCTTGCTGTTGTTGGAATACTTGGAACTCTCAGTCTCACACGTGAACGAACCACTTCTCTTCACCAGATCGCCTCAGAGATCAATGGCTTTCTCTGCCTCTCTCAGGCTACCCTCAGTTGGACAAATTGGCATGACGGTCTCTGGCGGACAAACTTAGGATACTTTCCCATTGAAATCCATGTCACGTGGACAAAAACCAACCTCTGCCTAGTAAAGATACGAGGGTTTTTCCTCTTATCTCAAAGGACAAACCAATATGAAGTGGAAACGGCTTTTTCCTATGCTTATGAACAGGCTTTTTGAAATTGAAGGCTTTACCCTCACAGAACTCCTTGTGACTATGACGCTTTTTGCCCTTGTGATGGCTACTGTGACTACTATCGTTGTTATACAACTGCGAATGATGGAAACCATGAGCAAAGGAAAGAATGCGCGTGCCCTTTTCTGGCACCATCTCGAAACCATAAGCCTCCAAACCGTCCAATGGGCTGACACAACCAATGATTGGCAATGGAAAACCCATGACGGGAGAATCTATGTCATGACCAAAGATCCCCTCCGCCTTCGAGAAGTCAAGAGTGGTATGGCATGGACCTATCCTCTTCAGGCAGAGGTTGCCATAAACAGTTACACCAACAGATCACATGTCATTCTTCGGGTTCAGATGAAAGGCATTTCTTTCGAGGAAACTCGTCTGTTTTCCCTTGGATGGCAGAAAGGAGCCCGCCCATGAATCTCAAGCGGATAGGGTATATCCTCCTAGAGAAACTCCATCTCCTCCATACCGTGGTGGACATCGGAGAAGAACTCCGCATTCTCGAGGTTGTTTCCCTTGGTCCATGGAAACACGTGATCCATACCCATAGCGAGTCACTCTACGACGAAAACCGTCTCGTCTTTAGTGTCCAACGCTTTTTAGAAAAGTATGCTACCCACCCCGTTCAGCGGATCCATCTCACCATCAGTCGAATCTCCGTGATATCTCAGTTTCTTCCTCTCCCAGATATTCCTCGAGAGAAACTTGGCCAAGTCGTAGAGTGGCAGGTCTCTAAACTCTTCCACCTCTCTTTGCAGGATGTTGTCATTGGATACAATGTGCTCTCGAGGATCCACTTCTCAGGATCTCCTGGCTGGAATATTCTTGCCGCTGTCATGAAAAAAAGCGAACTTCATCTTTACCATGATATCATCCAAGAAGCCCATCTTCTTCCCTACGAGCTTGTTTTTATTGGACATGCGGCCCTCCTCCCCTATATCCCGTCAAAATCAGACCAGGCAGAGGGGATTGTGATCTGGCAAACCCACAGAATCCTTATGGCTATTGTAGAAAAGGGAGAGATTGTTCAATACCAGCACCAACTTCTTCCAGAAAATCGCCATCTTCCTACAGAACTCAAACAACTCGCCCAATTCTTTACCGAATATATTAAACTCGGGGGAAACTACCTTGTCAAAATCCACCTCAAGGCCCTCTCGGAAGAGGAAGAAACCTATTTCTCAGAAGGTATTTTAGAAAGCATCAATATCCTTGCTGAACGAGCCGCCCCCCCTCCTCGCTTCTTGAAAACACCCGCCCTTTCCCCCCACTATTGGGATATGTACACCCTTTTCACTCCCCTTGGAGCCTCTTACCGAATACCTTTCCCACTTCCCGCCAAGATGCGCTCTCGTTTACTCTGGGATGGTCTCGTTCAGTGGGGGCTTGCTCTCTGTTTCGTTGTGATCACGTGTGGACTTCTTTTCTCTCCCTGGATGATCATCACCCATTCCCAATACACCCTCTATAAAAAAGCCGAAGAGATCCTCGTTTCTGGCCAGGCCGTCTCCGACGAAGACCTTGAGAAACACGTAGAAGAGGTTCGACTTGTCCAAACTCTTCGTCAGTATCAGCAAGAAAAAGCCCGCTATGAACAACTCCTCTCTGAGGCCCAAAGTATCAGTATAGAATCCTCAAACCTCAAAATGGTCATTGTTTCCATAGCTCAGTCCCTCCCTCCAGACACCCGCCTAGACAAGATCAGTTTTCAAAAGGGAAAGGGAGAAATGATAGGCAAGGCCAAAACTCCCCAAGGCTTACAAAACTTTGTAAAGGCCTTGTTGGATTCACCCTATCTTTCTGGGATCACCATAGCCGAGGTCAAAAGAAACGAAACCCAAACAGAAGTAGAGTTCCGTATTCTTTTTGAGGTACGCCTATGAAACAGATTGTCAAAAGTCTTGGTATCATGAGTGTGATTCTGGGAGCCCTTCTCACTCTTTTCTCTTTCTTCTCCTTCTTCCGAGAAAGCCAATACCTTGCCACAATTCGACAACAACAAAAAAACACGGGAGACATTGTCTTCCTTAAGCGTACTGTCAGTGCCCTCAAAACCGAGTACGAGAATCTCATTCGAGAGGGTTTTGATCCCAAAACATCGGCAGATTTTATTGCCAACCTTCCTGTTCTTGCTGAGTTCTCAGGGATTGCTCGTTTTGCCATGCAGAGCAAGGGAACTCGCACCGAAGGCAAACAAGAGATCATGACAGTAGAAATGTCTCTCGATGGAAAGTTTTCTTCAATTGCAAGCTTCATTGATATCCTGGAAAGATCTCGGCTTCCCATCCAGATAGAGAGTCTCGTTATGGAGCGTTCCCCTCGAATGGTAAGTGCTACCATGACCATACGAATTTATTATAGGCGGTGAAAACCATGACACAAAAACAACAAACCCAATTCACTCTTCTCCTTGTCATTTTCAACGGTATTTTCTGGCCCTTTATCTTTTTTCCTCAATTTCAGAAATTTTTGCATACCTTTGAAAGAGATATTTCTACCACACGTCAGGTTGTGCCCAGACAGAGAACCTCCTCTGGGATGACCCAGCGTATAGAATACGAAAGCCTTCGAAATATCTTTGAGTATGCCACAGAGCAAACCTCTCCCGCACCCATCCCCCAAAAAAATCGTTTTTCTTCTGCCTCCTCTCCAGTTTCTCCTTCACCTCCTCCACCCCGTGGGGTGAGTTTACAACTTCGCTCTGTCCTCACTCTCCAGGGACGGATGATTGCCACTCTTCAGGATCCTATGGTCCCGGAGAGAATGTTTACGGTTGTCAAAGGGGACATGGTTGACGGTTACCGTGTCATAGAAGTGACAGGGGATGCAGTGATTCTTGAAAGACAGGGGGAACAGATCCGCCTTACCCTCGAATAAAAGGAGTTGGATATGAAACAAAGATGGGTTGGTATCATTCTTTTCGTCATGCTAACCGGCATGGTTTTCTCCCAGGAATATCCCTATACCACACCAGGAAGTGGAGAAAACACACAAACAGAACAGTGGTTTCAAATTGATGTCCCCCTTATCGAAGAACAAAAGGGGAGTTTCTCTGCCACATTCAACAACACCCCTCCTCGAGAGGTTTTCCAGCTTTTTGGGATGCAGATGGGAATCAATTTTGTGATAAGCCCAAAGATATCCGAGCCTATCACTATTGCTTTTAAAAACGTCGAGATCAAAGACGCCTTCAAAACGGTGATGAAAATGTATAGGCTCTACTACCTCTCTGAGGGCAAGATTGTCAAAATCCTCTCCCAGGAGGAGTACCGTTCAGAACTCCTCAATCACTACGTAGAAACACGGGTCTATGACGCCTCTATCCTCGATCTTAAGAACCTCCCTACCCTTATCAAACCTCTTCTCACCCCAGGCATAGGGACTATGAGCGTTGACCAAACAAGCTCCAAACTTGTGATTAGAGACACCCGAGCCAACCTTGAACGCGTTGAAAAGGTTTACTATCAGCTCTGTGCTCTCCCCAAGATGGTGGAAATTGAAACCCGTATCCTTGAGGTCAGACTCGATGACGAATGGTCAGCGGGAGTCAATTGGTCTGCCCTCTTTTCTGACGGCAGGTGGCAACTGGATATCCTCCCTTTAGAACAGGCAGGCAATACCTCCGTCCTTCGTATCAAAGGCAACGAAAGCAAAGACAACACTACGGCCTCACTGGGAATAGCCGCCACCCTTGACAAAAATCACATCAAGGTGATTTCCCAACCCAAGGTCCTCTCTGTCAACCGAGGAGAATCCACTATTCTCATCGGAAGTCGCCTCCCCTATCTCTCTGGTACCAACAACCTTTCCCTGGAATTTCTCGATGCTGGTATCAAACTCACTGTCAAACCCATGATCACCCCATCAAATCAGGTCAGGATGAACCTCTACGTAGAACTCAGTAGTGCCGAATGGGTTACCATCCTTCCTGGCTACCAAGCCCCAAAGGTCCAAACTACCTCGCTTCGTTGTGATGTTCTCGCAAGTCCAGGAGACATCATTGTTATTGGAGGACTGGTCAAAACAGAGAAAACCAAACGAAAGATCGGAATCCCGATTTTGGGGGATATACCTCTCTTGGGGCTCCTCTTCTCATATCAAAAAGAAGAGACGATCCGATCTGAGATGGCCCTTTTGTTAGTCCCAAAGATCGTCCAACCCTCGCCATCCCCTACGATCTCTCCCTTGATACAACAGCTCACAAATGATATGAGCAATTAAAAAACAGCAAAAACCACCGCGTTTGGGGAAAAGACGCTTCTTTTGGATAACAAAAGATCCAAATTTTTTTGACAAAAAGCGGAAAAAGGTGTATGTTTAGATACCCAACATAAGGAGGGAAGATATGGAAAAAAACATGGGAACCCTTGATAGGCTCATTCGCCTCACCCTTGCCGCTGTGATCATCCTTCTCATTGTGCTCAAGGTACTTACCGGTCTGTGGATGATCATTGGTGCTCTGGTAGCTGTGGTGTTTATCGTCACTTCAATGATCGGTTTCTGTCCTCTTTACAAACTCATTGGAATCTCTACCTGCAAGGACTAATTCATCGGAAAGGGGGCGGGCAGCCAGTCCGCTCCCACGTATGTGGGTAAACACAACAGGAATAATATCTCCCACATCACAAAACGCTTCTACATAGGTAGGAATACCGCTGCGAGACATGCCAAAAAAGACGTGGTTGTCTCTTTTACTTCGGCTTTCAATCAGAATTTCATCCTTTTTTCCTATCCAGGTTTCAAGTCTTTTATGACGGATACCCCTCTGAAGCTGTATCAGCCTATCAAGGCGAGCAAGTTTCTCCTCTTCGGTAGTATTATCCTCCATACTGGCCGCCCTCGTCTTTGGCCTGGGATTATAATAATAACAAAAAGCCTCAAGATATCCCACCTCTTCTACTACCTGAAGTGTCTCGTGGTATTCCTCTTCAGTTTCTCCAGGGAAACCCACCAAAACATCCGTACTGATCTCCACCTCAGGAATCTCCCGCAACCATGAGATTTTCTCAAGGTACTCTTCCCTCGTGTAATGACGATTCATCAAAGCAAGAATACGGTTATTTCCTGATTGAATGGGGAGATGAACAAGTCTGGAACATGAGGGATACGCCGCTATCACCTCTGCCATCGTCTTTCGGAAGTCCCTAGGGTGGGATGTAAGGAAAGAAAGCCTGGGAACAGCAAGTTTACCCGCGAGAGTCTCGAGGACATCCTCAAAACGGTGGCCCCCATCTTGGTAACTATTCACATTCTGGCCAAGGAGGATGATTTCTTTCACCCCTTTCTCCAAAAGTTGCTTGGCCTGCTCAAGAATTTCTCGAAAAGGACGATGAACCTCTCTTCCACGTACCACTGGCACAATACAATAACTACAAAAATTGTCACATCCATGACTGATAGGAAGATACGCCCGAAAGGGAGAAGAACTCTGGGGCGTCGCCTCCATAAAACGATACTCCGAAAGCTCAAGAAAATCACTCCCTCTCTCAAGAAGTCTCAGATCCTCAAGGATCCTTTCCTTGTGATACGTCCCCCACACCCGTTTGACAACATCTGGAAACATGGCCTTCATTTCTTCACCACGGTGCTGTGCCATGCACCCCATCAGGACTACGTATCGATCTTTGGCTGTTTCCTGTCGCAGCCCACGATAAAATCCAAGCCGCCCAACAATCCTTTCCTCTGCCGTCAATCTCACACTACACGTATGAAGAATCACAATATCCGCTTCTCTAGGATCCTCTGTCTCTTCATACCCATGGGCATGCAAAAGAGACCGAAGACTCTCTGCCTCAGAAACATTCATCTGACACCCATAGTTTTCGATAAGAAACTTCGACATAGTTTTCTCCTCACACCCCTACCAAGAAAAGTAAGAAAGAGCTATCGATCAAGGTATTGAATCTGGGGATCCAAGAGAACAATCTTGTTATCAACCTGAATCCCTGCTATACGTCCAAATACCCTTACCTTTCGACCATTGCGAAGATCACTCTGAAAACCTTCCATTTTGATTGTTGCCATCCCCTCAACCGTCGCCTCATCCACAAAGTTAATCAATAAGTCAAAGGAGGTTTCTTTTCTCTGATTGAAAAAAAGATTGGCTACCGTTCCTACCCAGCTCACATACACATCTTTGTAAAGAAACGGCGTCCGCAACACATCCTGACAGGAAGGGTTGTAATCTATCTTTCGAGGATCAGGAAGGGGGACAAAACTCTCAAAAATACGCACATGTTCCTTGACCTGTTCACTCGCGTTAGAATTCAGCAATTCGTTAATAAGGAGGAGGGCTTGATTCCGTTTCCCTTCGTAAAGAAGATCCTTGATCATCTCAAACTTTTTGCCAATTTCTTCCTCGGTAAGCTTGATAGTATATTTCTGCCTTTCCTCAACAAGTTTTTCAATATCCTGAATAGAGTACTGATCCACCACACTCCCTATCTGCCGATAACGCATTTGTTGGTATTTCTGTGCCACATTGATAAGCGTAGGATACAGGAAAAAAACCACTCCCCCCATCAATACCACGAGCCCGCCTATCATTCCCCAACGAAAGAGAGGATGCCCGAAGATCTCCCCCCACCCCATCTCCCACCAGGGAGACTTGGGAGGAACAAAAAAAACAAAATCTGTCCAGGTATGCGTCGCCAACCATGCCTCAAGATCACTCAAAGACCGCAAAAGATCGAGATTCCGCTTCAAGAGAGGATGTCCTTCCTCCATATACAAAGCATCCAGGATATGTGTCACTGCCCCCTCTGTATCCCCTCGTTTGAGAAAAAGATAGGCTAAAGCATTCTGGATCTCTACATCATAGGGGAAAACACGAACCAAACGAGAAAGCACCCGTTCAGCATCCTTTTCTTTTCCCATCATGATATACACAAAACCAAGCCATTTTTCAAGGAGAGGTTCATCAGGATGCTCCTCAATCACTCGTTCCAGTTCCTCAAGAAGAGAAACCTCCTGTGCTGTCACTCTTTTTCGTCTCAGAAGCCGCCCCAGCCAGTTCATCCACTCTGCAATGGTTTTCGTTTTCTCTTTTGCCATGGTTCCTCGTGGATCAATTTCTATTATTATAGAACGAGAAAAAAGAAAATGCAAATAGGAACCCTCTCTTCACAAACCAGAGACTAAACATTTTTCCTCGATCTCACATCCTCCTCTCTCTAAAAACTTGAGGCAATACCAAAGGCAGTATACCACCCATCTGAGGTATACTGATACTCCCAGAGTGTCGTGAGAGGAAGGATATATCCAACTATCCATTTCGCATAGAATTGTATATACCCGCTATAAAAATCCCGCTGAATTTCTTCCCTTTCAAGAAGCAAGGCATACGAACCTAACACTATCCCCACCGATTCAAAATAGATGGGCAGGTGTTTATATCCCGCTTCTACCCCAAATGGCAGCACCCAAAAACCATGGGCTCCTACCACACCGTTATACAGAGATCTTCCCCAATAGGAAGATTCTGTAGCTGGGAGAGTCTCTCCAAGAGGCCGAAATCCCCGCAAAGTATCCACCGGAGAAAAGAAAGAGGTATTTCCCCATCCTCCAAGAAGTCCAAGAGAAAGTCCCTCTTTGGAAAAAACAACATTGCCATAGCCATAATAATTTCCCATATTGTCCATCATCCCTTGAACAAACAAAGGTCCTTGAAAAATATCATAAGGAGTAGAAAGGTATCCTTGTTGGATTGCCCATATCACACTTGAGGTATAAAAAAAAGCAAATCTCCGAGACACCCCTATCCTATTTCTCCAAAGAACTACGTTGTGAGAAGATATATCCCATTGATAAGAAAATCCCCCGTTGAAATTCTCTCCGTAAGTCCCCTCAGGAGCAACATATCCTCCATACCCAACAAACACAGAAAAGGGGTACCAATACCTATTTTGCCATTCTCCCGAAAGCGCAAACGTTTTCCAAGGGGAAAGATACACAACCTGGACAGAGGTCGTATTCTCTTGAAGAGGATCCTCATTATAGAGAAATACCCCAGCATTCCAGAGAAGAGAGCCAAAAAGAAGAGGGATAGGCTCAGGATAAAGAATGGGTATCCTCACCCCAGGAAGATGATCTGACCATCGCCGTCCATTCGAAAAAGCACGCAAAGAAGGGGGGGTTTCTCGTGGAGGAAGCGCAAGAGATACCCCTTCCTTCTTTTCTGTGTGTGCTTTGAGTACACTGAGAACTTCGTTCTCTTCTAAAGCCACACATCTCTGGGTGTCCGTAAACCTCCGTACCACGTACAAGATATTCCCGTCACTGGCTACACTATGGCATCCCCCTTTCATTTCCTCCGTAGCTATCCAAAGCGTTTCCTCAGAGAGAGAAAAGAAACCAAGCCTGCCGAGGGTATTGCCCTCCCGAGGATAGAGGGCCATCCACACCTTGTCCCCATTCACAGAAAGAGAAGTGATCTCATAGTGAGAGAAATCATACAAACGCATCTCCTTTGTGGTTACATTTAAAACAACGAGATAGGGTCTGTTGGAAACTTGCATCACAAAAACGGCTCGTGTGTTATCCACAAAACGAGGAAAGAGGTAGTGTCTCTTCGGGTGGTAATCCAAGAGAATAATCTCCTGATTTTTCTCCTTGAGCACAAGTCGACTCTCAAAACCATCAACCTGAACCCTGAGTGAAAGATCACCGAGAATATCCATTTCTCGTATCCTCGGGAGAAATGTGTTTTCTTTTCCCTCGGAGAGGAGAAACCCATCTCTAGGTTTTCCTTCTTTGTAAAGGGTATATCGAAAAGCTGTGGTTGTTCCATCACTCGCTATATCTCTTCCTTTCCCCTTCCACGTGAGCCGGGTATAGTCAAGACGATAGATTTTCTCTTTCTCGGTGTCTATGAGATACACTCCTTCAGGAGTACGCCGTACGAAAAGAGATTTTCCTTCCATGAGAGTTTTTTCTCTCACAGAAGAAGAACTCACCTCAAGAAAAAAATTCGAGCGAAAAGAGGCCCACTCTTTTTCTAAAGGGATACCATACACCCGCTTGAAAGTAGATTCAAAACTATATGGCCAAAAACGCTTGCTACTTTCTCTGAAAAGGGCCCCATATTTTTCCCAACCATACTTTTTTTGAAGATACGCACTAAAAAATCCCCCATAGATATAGTGATACCCCGCCTTCCCAAACCGCATCTGTGCCACATCACTGTAATCCTCAAAACGATTTTCAACAAGGTGTTGCACAAGAATAGCCCGATAAGAAGGAGAATTGACTCTCCCCTGACCTTCAGAGCTTTCGCCACTCACCGTCACCCCTTCAATCATCCACCATGGCAATTGAAGGTACTGAGGAGAGAGGAAATCCCCCATCACTGTGGAGAGAACATCCCACATTTCCGTTCGGACACTGAGGGAAATGGCATGGAGCAATTCATGAACAAAGAGAATTTTCAAGGCATCATCAGAAGGCACAAGCAAAGGATCTGAGAGATACTCATAAAGAACAATCGTATTTCGCGGAAGAGAAGTAAACATCCCATTCATCGTCTCTCTATCTGGGGTTATCACCACAAGAAAAGGGTAGGTTTTGGAAAGTCCCAATTTTGTCTTCCACTCCTCGTAGATATCATCTGCCATGGCAACCAACCGAGACACTGTGTACTCTCTCGAGGCAGCATAGAGAATACGAAAATACTTGGTTCGCACCTCCCGAATCTCTGTGTCTCGATGAAAGAGAGGTCCCCCCCACACCCAGAGGGGGAAACATACGCCCATCATCAACCAAAAATAACGAAGAAAAGCCCTTCTCCTCATCTTTACCACCTTGCCTGTTTTTTTTCGTGGGCACCATCTCTTCTTTGGATTCTCTCAGTCAAAAAAAGACACTTCACATACGTCTTGTCTGGAGGTATCTCTGCCTGAAAGAAAATGGTGACGGTGTATTATACCCGCCGCCTCCCTTTTTGTCAAGATACAAAAAATACCTCTGGGGTCACTTTTGAGCACCCTCAGGTTATGAGAAAGATCTCACTTTCGTGGCTTATGATAAAAAAAGAGGTTACCAGTGGGTATTTTTCCCCTTCAGTCAAATATTCTCTCTTTCCTGCCTTCTATAATGCTCTTTGCTCTCTTCGTGCTTCGCATATCACCGCCTAAGAAAACCTCAGCCACTACACAACACTCATGCTACGGTGGAGAATTTCAACTTCCCCTCTTCCGCCAAAGATTACAATAGGGTATCTTGTTCGTTATGCTCAACCTGTCACCTCTGCCAACAAAGGAAGAGTTTTTGAGAAACGCTAATGTCCCTTCGCTGTACGTTTGCTCTTTTTTGATAGCCCTGCTTCTTTCGGAGGCTGTATGCTCTTGTTTTTCAAAAGAGGTGGTGGAAGTGGAAGAACAGGAAAAAGACCAGAGGGG
>JAOADA010000010.1 GCA_026417555.1 Brevinematales bacterium | reverse complement strand
CACTTGGAACACCCCCCTTCCTCAAGCTTTTCCCACACAAGGTAGTATTCATGCCTCTTGGTCCCCTTCCCTTTGCCTAAACCGTTGGGGTTGGATACTCCTTCCCTTATCCTCTTGTTTCGATTTTTCTCGTTCTCGGTGAATAGTCTCTCCCCCCACCTTCGCCATACAAAGATCTTTACCTTTGTTCAACCTTAGATTCTCACCTGAGCAAGGGGCTTCTTGTATTTTTTTCCCTTTTCCCCTATACTACTCCAGACACGAAGGAGAGATTCCATGGCCTCACGACATCGTCTCGATCAGTTCCTTGTTGACAAGGGATTTTTTCCCTCCCGACAGAAAGCACAGTCGGCTATCTTGGCCGGTGACGTTCTTGTAAACGAAAAGGTAATCACCAAAGCTGGATTTTCCATCAAAGAAGATGATATCATCCGTGTGAAAGAGCACTTTCCCTATGTGAGTCGAGGGGCCCTCAAACTCATTCATGCCCTTGACTCGTTTGGTCTTTCTCCTCAGGGTCAGGTAGCCATAGATATTGGAGCTTCAACAGGGGGATTCACACAGGTCCTTCTCGAACGTGGTGCCCGTCTCGTCTATGCTGTGGACAGTGGCACCAACCAGCTTGATTGGAAACTCCGAAACGATCCCCGCGTTATCTGCTTGGAAAACACCAACGCCCGTTACCTCAGAGCAGAGGATTTTGATCCACGCCCCACCTTTGCCACCGTTGATGTCTCTTTCATCTCCCTGACTAAAATTCTTCCACCATTGGTTTCTCTTCTTGACGCACCCTTTGCTATCGTGTGTCTCATCAAACCACAGTTTGAGGTTGGACCAGAGCATGTGGGAAAAAAGGGGTTTGTGGATCCTCAGTATCATCCCTATGCCTGGGAAAGTGTTCTTTCTTGCGGCAAAACCCTCACCCTTCGCCCTACTGAAATTATTCCCTCACCTATCACCGGCCAGAAAAGCAAAAACCAAGAATACCTCATCGCTTTCTTTTCACAAGAGGAGGATTCCCATGAGTTTTGAATGCAAATTTTATGACAAGACGTTCTGTGTCATGCTTCACAAACCCTGCAAACCCGGACAAGCAGGTTGTGTGCTCTTTGGAAAGGTGAAGTTTATCACTATTTCTCAGGACCCCGATACAACGTCACCCGATTCTTCCCCGCCGCCTTTGACTGATACAGAGCATCATCCGCCGCATTGAAGATATAATATGCCTCTTCTCCATGCGTGGGAAATTCTGATACCCCCATACTCAAGGTAAATCCAAACGACCTCCCATCTTCTGTTGAAATAACAAGAGTTCTGACCAATTTGAGGAGTCGTTCACATACCTTGAGAGCCTCTTCTCCCCGCGTGTTGGTAAGCAACAGCACAAATTCATCCCCTCCGTACCTCGCTGCAATATCCACATCCCGTCTCACTGTGCGTTGAATACACGAAGCCAGCTCTTTGAGGGCCTTATCCCCATAACTGTGGCCATACGTATCATTGATTTTCTTGAAATCATCAATATCAAAGATCACAAACGAGAAATATCTCCCATACCGAAGACTCCGTTCTATCTCCTCATCCATCTCCTTCTGGAAATAATGGGTATTGTAGAGTCCCGTAAGTTTATCATGAATAGCCAAACTATAATGCCGAGCATTTTCCAAAATAGTTGAGGCAAAATTGGCAATAATCATCACCACTTCCATATCTTCACTATTGAATTCTCGCTTGTCCACCGTATTGGTAATCTCTAAAAGAGCCTCAACCACGCCATCCACCTTGAGAGGCACAACAATCTCTGATTTGATCTCTCGACGCAGCACCTCTCCTATCGCTGGTTGAGGATACGACGTCTGACGAAGATTAGGAACCAATACAGGGGTTTCTTTGACAAAAGCATCCCCCACCACACCTTCTCCTGGAAGAAGTTTATACTCCTTCACTACTTCCCCAAAACTCTCTAACATGATACGATTATTTTCGTAGACATACATATCCTGATAATTGAGAACATTCTTGTCCTTGTCGTAAACAACAAGTGCCCCTTGACTTGCCTCAACGGATTCAATCGCAAACCGTACAATCATTGTTTTGAGAATCTCTGTTTCTTGGAGATCCAAGATCCGCAAAAACTCACTCATTTCTTTGATGATCTTTAGCGCTCGATCCCTTTTTACAAAGCTTTCATAGTAATCGACAGCAGCCGAGACACCACTATGAGTAGTCGAGGATGTGTTTCTGCGTCTCACAATTTTTTGAGTTCTCCCTGTCTTATTATAGTGAGAATTTTTTCTTTTGTCAAACCTTCCTCCTCGAGAAGTTCTTCTCGCGTCCCCACCTCAGGGAAATGATCCCTCACCGCGTAGATGTCTACTTGCTGCCCAATCATTGCCTTGAGGTGTTCACCAACACCACCGCGTAAAATCCCCTCTTCAAGGACATACACCCTTTTGTACCTCAAAAGGATATCATACGTTATAGTATGTATCGGCTTTATATAGCGGAGGTTTAATACCGCCAGTGCTTTCTGTTCTTTTTCAAGGATTGTGGCCACCTCAAGGGCAAGTCCCAATAAAGGACCAACCGCCACAAGAATGGAATCTCCCCCTTCCCGACAGAGAACAGGTCTACCGTCCAGAGGATACCTCGTTGGATCATACCCCTCCCATTCATGGGCTATGGCTTTTGGGTAGCGAATAGCCACAGGTCCCTTCACTTCCTTGATCGCATATTCAAGCATCATCTGCAGCTCCCGTCCTGTCGCCGGCGCCAACACCATAATACCAGGAATCATAGAGAGATAGGCTATATCAAAAATCCCCTGATGAGTTTCCCCATCTCCAGGAACAAGCCCTGCCCTATCCAACGC
Organism: Brevinematales bacterium; assembly: GCA_026417555.1. Taxonomy (GTDB): domain Bacteria; phylum Spirochaetota; class Brevinematia; order Brevinematales; family Thermospiraceae; genus Thermospira. The sequence continues at coordinate 47,736 of JAOADA010000010.1, read as the reverse complement.
AAACACCACATGGGCCCCAGAAATGCCTATATCATGCACCAACTGGTCAAACCCTCTCTGCAGAAAAGTAGAATAAATAGCCACCACCGGGACAAAACCTCGAAGCGCAAGACCTAAAGCAAACGTCACCGCATGTTGCTCCGCGATTCCCACATCAGCAAACCGCTCAGGGTACAGAGAAGCAAACTGTGTGAGTCCTGTCCCACTCTCCATGGCTGCCGTAATAGCAAAAAGCCTCGGTTCACACCCGGCCAGACTCACCATAGTATCCCCAAAAATATCTGAGAAACTTCTTCCCTCGGTAACTATCTCGCCAGGAGCACAGACCTTTGGAGCACTCACCCCATGGTAACGTTCAGGATTTTCCTCTGAGGGTTGATGGTCCTTGCCTTTGATAGTACGCACATGAACAAGAATAGGCTTCTCAAGCCCACGAACACCCTCAAGAGTTTTAAGAAGAGTTTTAAGATTGTGACCATCAAGAGGACCATAATAACAGATATTGAGATCTTCAAAGAAATTCCGTTTTCTCCCCAAAAGTTTCCACACCTGACGTTTGATCCACTCTTTGGTATGATACAAAAGCCCAACAAAAAAGCCCGTCCAACGCCAACGACGTTTCACATCCTCGAGAAGCTTTTTTGCCCGAAAATATGCACTCGACTGAAAAAGTTTCTCAAAATACGAGGCAATTCCTCCTACATTTTCTGAGATTGACATCCCATTATCATTGAGTAGAATAATCACCGGAAGAGACTCATAGGCAATTTGATTCAGGGCTTCGTACACAAGCCCAGCAGTAAACGCCCCATCACCAATCACCACAACCGTTTCAGAGGTGTCCCCCTGAAGACGCTTTGCCCGGGCTATACCCGCCGCAATGGAGAGAGAAGTAGAGCTATGTCCCGTATGCACGACATCATAAACACTCTCTTTGGGATCCGGAAAACCCTTGAGACCTCCCTTCTGACGAAGATGAGAAAAACGCTCTCGTCTCCCTGTCAAGATCTTATGCACATACGATTGATGTCCCACATCCCAGATAAGAGTATCTTGTGGAAAACGAAACACCCTATGCAAAGCAATGGTGAGTTCCACCACTCCCAAATTCGAGGCCAAATGCCCCCCTGTTCTCGAAACCGATTCAATAAGAAAATCCCGAATCTCTTGAGCAAGATCATAAAGTTCAGGCAAAGAGAGATCTCTCAAATCCTCTGGAGAAGAAATTTTCTCAAGCCACATTGTCTTCTACTCCCTAAAAATAAGCTCTACTAAACGATTAAGGTATTGAAGGATAAGCGTTTTCTTTTTGTCTTCTGCAATCCCTTTTAGCACCAGCTCATAAGCTGATTGGTTGGTCTCCACCACAAGATTCGTAAGTGCATTACTGACAACAAGATTGGTTCTAATATCCGTATAATTGGTCTTGAAAACCAAGTCTGTCTCTGCCAAAAAGGGATCTTTTGTCTTATCCTCCTGCACCAGTTGAAAACGAAGGTTATAAAGAGCAGAAGAGGGAATTGTCATGTTTGCCTGTACAAAACGCATCATGGCTTCCCCCTGAAAAAGAAAACTATATATCTGCCCCCCTATCTCCGATTGAAAACGCCCCTCCAAGCGAAGCCATTTCCCCTCTTTGGAGATCACACGGGCAGGAAGAACAAATTTTTTCTCTTCACTGAGAGAGTACTGTCTTTGCCCTTTCCTGGTACTCTGTTCCACCACCTCTCCCTCAGGATAGAAATTCAATACCCCTCCTCGACCATATAAAGGGGTACTATTTTCATTGGCACTTCTCTTCTGGTCTTCCTTCAGTTTGAGGACCGTCTTGTCAGAAAACACCACAAGAAGTACGTCCCCTTCTTCCACCTTGACAGTATACAAAGAGGCCTCGGGAGTGTTCCACACACTCCCAGCCCAAAGTATGTTTCCTGTGAGTCCTATGATGGCAAGCACCTTGTTCATGCCATCCTCCTTTTCTGGTCTTCTCTTTTATAGACCAGAGTGCGTTTTTCTCAACCTACGCCTGAGCAGGATGTTCCAACTCTTTTTTAATAAGCTCAAGACGAGGAAATTGCTTCTTGGGTGCTTCTCCCAAAAGTTCTTTGAGATCATCAGCCGTCAGCACCTCTTTTTCTATCAATGTCTTGGCAAGAAGATCCAGTTTCTTCTCATGTTTCTTAAGAAGCTTGATGGCCTCACTATAACACTGAGCAATAATCTTCTGGACCTCCTCATCAATCAACTCATGAATCTTTTCACTAAAATTTTTCCGAGTGACAAGGTCCTTGCCAAGAAAAACAGGCCCCTCCGTTTCCCCATACCGTACAGGTCCCAACACCTCACTCATCCCCCATTCGCATACCATCGTTCTCACAAACCGAGTTACATGATCTATGTCACTTGAGGCCCCACTTGAGATGTAGTCCTTGCCAAACTTGAGTTCCTCCGCGGCACGTCCACCCATGGCCATGATAATATTCTGCAAAGCCTCTTCTTTCACAATACTTCTTTTCTCCACCTCTGGCAGATGATAGGTAATTCCCAATGCCTGTCCACGAGGGATAATGGTGACCTTATGGACAGGGTCATTCAAGGGGAGAATATGCCCAAGGATAGCATGTCCGGCCTCATGGTAGGCTGTCATCCACTTGTCCTCTTCGGAAAGAACAAGACTTCGGCGTTCAGGACCAAGACTGACTTTATCTTTGGCAAATTCAAGATCCTCCATGGTAACCTTCTTTCGGTTGTTTCTGGCTGCATTAAGGGCCGCCTCATTGACAAGGTTTTCCAGATCCGCTCCCGTAAAACCTGGGGTACCACGAGCAATAATCGAGAGATCCACATCATCAGCCAGAGGCACTTTTCGAGTGTGAATTTTGAGAATAGCCTCTCGAGCCTTCACATCCGGTTTGTCCACCACCACCTGCCGGTCAAATCTCCCAGGACGAAGAAGAGCCGGGTCAAGAATATCCGGACGGTTTGTTGCCGCCAAAATAATAAGCCCCTCTGAAGAATCAAATCCATCCATTTCCACAAGGATCTGGTTGAGTGTTTGTTCTCGTTCATCATGGGACCCTCCAAGACCCGCACCACGAGAGCGTCCTACAGCATCCAATTCGTCAATAAATACAATACAGGGAGCATGTTTCCGAGCTTCTGAAAAAAGATCTCTCACACGAGCTGCCCCTACGCCCACAAACATCTCCACAAATTCAGAACCACTCACACTGAAAAAGGGAACTCTTGCCTCTCCAGCAACAGCCTTCGCAAGAAGGGTTTTTCCTGTTCCTGGAGACCCCACAAGAAGTACCCCCTTGGGGATACGAGCACCAATGGCATTAAATTTCTCTGGGCGCTTTAAAAACTCCACAACCTCCTGGAGATCCTGCTTTGCCTCTTCACAACCAGCCACATCACTAAAACGGATCTTGTTGGTATTCTCTCTATGAAGCCTTGCCCTCGACTTGGAAAAGGTAAACGCCCGAGAGGAATCTCCCCCTTGGGCTCCCCGCATCACAAAGAGAAGAAACGCTACCAACAGAAGCCCACCAACAATCATCCAGGTAAGTGACCAACCGCTCTGCTCTTTCACCTTCTCCCCAATAATCTCTACTCCAGCCTGTTTCAGAAGGGGCAAAAGCTCCTCATCCATAAGGGGGAGAATCGTCACAAAACGAGAGGCATTCTCTACCCTATTTTTAAACTCCCCTTGAATAACCTGTCCCTCAATACGCACCAGAGCTACATTCCCATTCGTTACCTGTCCTAAAAACTGAGAATACGTGAGAGTTTTCTCTCCAGGTTGACTGGTAAACTGAAGTACCAAAAGCGTCCCTAAAAGCACAATCAGGAGAAAAACCCCCACATACATAGACTGATTATTCTGGGGGGGAAAAGAACTATTCCGTTTGATGGGTTTTCGTGCCATAGCCTATCTCTCCTCTGTATTTCTCAAGATACCAATATACGGTAGATTACGGTAGTACTCGTTGTAGTCCAAACCATACCCTACTACAAAAGCATCCTCAATAGTAAACCCCACAAAATCTGCCTTCATTTCCACCCGGCGACGAGAAGGTTTATCCAAAAGTGTTGCCACTTTCATCTCAGAGGGACAATGCATGGTAAGAAAGTGATCCAACACCTTGGAGAGGGTTAATCCGGTATCCACAATATCTTCAACCACCAATAACTTCTCCCCCCGACAGGTGTGTTGAAGATCCTTCAAAATACGTACCTGTCCTGAGTTTTGGGTGCCCACATAGCTTTCTGTAGCAATAAAATCCACTTTCACCTTTTGGCTTCTCAGATGTCTTATAAGATCAGCAAAAAACATAAATGACCCCTTGAGATTCGCCACACACAAGACCTCATCATCACCAATCCATTGGGTGATCTCTTGAGCCATATCTTTGACCCTTGCCTCAATCTCTTCCGCAGAAATATACACATCCATAGACACACACGACTCCTTTTTCTCAGAGGTTTATTGTAGCACAAAAAAAGGAAAAATTCCAATTCTTAAACCTTTTGTCCACAAAGACACTCTTTAGAAGGAGGATTTTTTTGATCCAAGACACTTCTCTTTTCACAAAAAGCCTTTACACCACAAAGAAAAACAGAGGCACAAAAAACATTTCTCTTGCGCTTGCAACTTCGCCTTGAGTGGGAAAGCCATGACCCGCAAGGAGACCAGCCTCACTTTCTACATTTTCCATGGATTTTTTCTCGCAAAAACCTCCATCGGGAGTCCAAACAAGCGAATAAAACCCTTTGCATCCTTCTGGTCGTAGTTACTTCCTGCTTCAAAAGTAGAAAGATTGGTATCATACAAAGAATGCGGTGATTCTCGTCCTACTACCATGCAGTTCCCACGATAGAGCTTCATCTCTACGGTCCCAGAAACTACCTCTTGCGTCGCATCAATGAAGCGCTGCAAGGCCACCCGCAAAGGGTGATACCACTGCCCATAGTAGATCATCTCACTATACTTGAGTTCCACCATCTGCTTGTAATGCATAGTATCACGTTCAAGGGTGATAGATTCAAGGGCCTTGTGCGCCTCTATAAGAAGCGTTCCTCCAGGCGTCTCATACACTCCCCTTGATTTCATCCCCACCAACCGATTTTCCACTATATCAACCACACCTACTCCATGACGCCCAGCTACCGTATTGGCTGCTGCCAGGAGTTTAACACCATCCATTCTCTCCCCATTCAGAGCAACAGGAATCCCTTTCTCAAAGGTCACAGAAACGGTTTCTGGGGTATCCTGAACCATACACGGATCCTTCCCCATCACCAACATGGAGCCTTCATAGGTTTTGGTTATATCCTCCAGCACCCCACCTTCATAGGAGATGTGGTAGAGATTGGGATCCATACTATAGGGCTTTTCTTTGGTGACCGGTATAGGAATATGGTGCTTTTCAGCAAACTCAATCAATTCACTGCGAGAGGTAAAAAAGTTCTCTTCCTTCCAAGGAGCAATAATCTTGAGATGAGGAGCAAGGGCCCGATATGTCAACTCAAACCGTACCTGATCATTTCCCTTGCCTGTGGCACCATGAGCCACGGCGTCCGCCTTCTCTTTGAGGGCTATTTCTACCTGTCGGCGGGCAATAATTGGTCTCGCCAAAGAAGTCCCAAGAAGGTATTTATACTCATACGTGGCATTCGCCTTGATAGCAGAAAACACCGCCTCTTCAACAAAATCTCTCTTGAGATCCTCAATATACACCTTGCTGGCCCCTGTCCGAATCGCCTTCTGACGGATAGCCTCCCAATCCTCCTGTTGCCCCACATCAGCTACATACGCGATAATCTCAGCCTGGTACTGTTCCTTCAACCACGCAAGAATCACTGAGGTATCCAATCCTCCCGAATATGCCAAAACTATCTTCATGGTTTCCCTCTTAATATTGGTACTCAACAAATGTGAGTTCGGCATTGTCGATGATGCGCTTCACCACATCCTTAGGTGAACGGATATAAAGTTTATGCCCATGGGCATCATTGTATTTGCCCGTCATAATAAGCAAACTAATAGCTGCTGAATCAATATAATGGACATCACTAAAATCAAACACAAAGTAGGAAATCTTCCCCGCAGCAACATCCTTTTCGATATCACCCTTGATATTGTTCAAGAAAAAAATAGTAAAATCGCCATGAACGCAGTAAATGGCGGCGTTGTTTTCAATTTTGCGTTCATACTGCATACACTACCTCCCACAGTCTTTTCATCTCATATTATACGGCAAAAAATTTTTTTAGCAATATTTTAACCAGAAATTTTTGTGATCTTTTCCAGTCCACCCAGGTAGGGCCGAAGTGCCTCAGGAATAAGCACGCTCCCATCAGGTTGTTGATAGTTTTCCAAGATAGCCACCACTGTTCGTCCTACAGCAAGCCCAGAACCATTCAAGGTATGAACATAGTCAAGCTTGCCTGTGGATTCCCGACGAAAACGGATCTGTGCCCGCCTCGCCTGAAAATCTCGACAATTCGAAACAGAAGAGATTTCACGGTAGCGGTTTTGCCCAGGAAGCCACACCTCAACATCATAACATTTGGCAGCAGAAAATCCCATATCCCCCTGAGAGAGTATCACCACTCGATGAGCAAGCCCAAGTTTTTTCAAGATTTTCTGGGCCTGTTCTACCATCTGTTGATGCTCTCTCTCAGAATCCTCTGGGCGACAAAACTTCACCAATTCTACTTTGTTAAACTGATGTTGACGAATAATCCCTTTTGTATCCTTCCCATAACTCCCCGCCTCTTTACGAAAACTTGGAGCATACGCGGTCACCCAACGGGGTAGATCCTTTTCCTCAAGGATCTCGTTTTGGTACATATTGGTAAGGGGAACCTCAGCCGTAGGATTGAGATAGAGATCTTCTGCTTCCACATGATACAGGTCCTCTTTAAATTTGGGCAATTGCCCTGTTCCCTCCAAGCTTTTTGCTTTGATGAGAAAAGGCACAAAATACTCCTCATAACCATCTTCTCTGTGAATATCCAACATAAAGTTAATCAGAGCTCTTTCAAGACGCGCACCCAATCCTCGATAAAGAGTAAACCCACTTCCCGCAATCTTTGCCCCTCGTTCAAAATCCAGAATACCCAAACGCTCAGCAATCTCATCATGGGCAAGAGGAGAAAACGAAAACGAGGGAATATCTCCCCATCGACGTATCTCCTGATTGGCTGTCTCATCCTCTCCTACCGGCACATCTTCCATAGGAATATTAGGGATCATCATGAGTTTGGTTGTCAGGGCTTCAGAAACCTCTCTTTCTTGCCTCTCAAGATCGGCTAACCTTTCCCCGAGACGAGAAACCTCGGCCATAACAGAAGACGCATCTTTTCCCTGGGCCTTGAGTATCCCTATCTCTTTAGATTTCTGATTTTTTTCACTGCGAAGAATATCCCCCTCTTTCTGAAGACTTCGTCGTTTTTCATCAAGGTCTCTCACTTCATCTAAAAGTGAGAGATCTTTTAATCGATAACGAAGTCTCTCTCTCACAAGACTCTCATTCTCAACAAGAAAACGAATATCCAGCATGACAACTCCTTGCGTTATTTTTCGTATCTTTCAAGGACAAGCTCCACATAACTCACCGAAACTTTCAATGTAGAGGCAATCTCTTCCACACTCCACCCTTCTTTCCGTAAACGGAGAATAGCCTTGACAGTATCCTGATCACTTTGTGGTTTGGAAGTCATGTCTTTTCGAGAACCACGCACAACCTCTTCTTGAGAAGCTCGGATACGTTCAATCTGGTTTTGAAGCTCCGCGACCCAGGATCGCATTTTTTGAAGACGTTTCCCTTCTTCTTCTACCTGAATAAGGATGTTCTCAAGGTTATCAATCTTATCTGCCGCAGCAAAGATTTTGTCTTGATCCCCCAAGACTTGCATAATCTGACCCTGGAAATTCTTGAGATCCTCTTCAAGCTTTTTCGAGAGTTTGTTCAAAAGACTGATCCTTTGGTCTGCATCGTTCAGTTTTGCCTGTACTGTCACGAAGGACTCCTTCGTCTCTTCAAGTTCACTGAGGATCTTAACAACAATATCCCGTTTCTTTTCCAGATCGGCAAATTTGGCCTGGAGATCACCATAGAGTTTCATGGCTTCCTCGAGTGTCCGTTTCATCTCATCGGCCTTCTTGTTTTGCTGTTCGGCAAACGCTAGAAGGGCCTGGGTTTCTTTTGCCTTCTCCATGGCTCGATCTACAACTTCTTTCATTTGGAGGGATTCTTTTTTGTGGAGAAGGAGATTGTTGAGTATATCATCTAACTCACGCCGTTCCTTCTGCACTCCTTCAAGTGTCCGCAAAGCATCGTTAAGCGATCGCCTTTTTTCCTCTAATTCCTGGAAACTCTCCCGAATGGTATTGAGGGTTTCTTCAGATTTCTCCGCCACTACTTCTGCCCTCTCTAAAAGTTGCGTCTTTTTCATAAAGGCATCATAACGAGCCTCTATCTCTTTGATTTTCTTTATGATATCCTTGTATTCGTTTTGAATCCCTTCTTTGTAGTCTTCTCGAATACCTTTCAGCTCTTCAGAGAATCTGGCGACACTATTTTTAGCAAGAGAAACTGTCGCTTCCACCTCTTCTTTCGTCTTTTGCAAAAGGGTTTCTATATTGCCAGAAAGGACACTCATTTTACGGGTAAGGGAACTCTCTATTTCAGCCATATCCTTCTGGTACTGCTGAACCGCCTGATTCTCAAGGGAAAGGAGGAGATTTTTCAGATCCTCGGCACGTTTTGTATATTGGTTCATGTCTTTCTCCACCGAGGCAAAATAGGTACGGATTTTTTCTTCCAGAGTAGTACGAGAAGCCTCAACAGCTTTTTGAACCTCTTCCGAAAGCTGTCCAAGGAGTGTTTTTACTTGTTGTTCTACTTGCTGGGGCAATTCTCCTACTCGACTTTGTTGAATACGGAGTTGTTTCTCCATATCCGCAAAGATAGAACTCTGTTCCGACAACCGTTTATCAAGATTTTCAAACGCCACCATGTATTCATCTCGCCGCTTTAAAAAGTCTTGAGAAGCTTTTTCAAGATAGGACTTTAGTGTAGCTTCAAGCTCTCTCTGAAATCCCTGGAGTTTCCCTGCCACATCTTTGTCTACCTCTCCAGCCACCTGATCTGCCTTCTTTTTCAAAGCGTCAAGCGACTCCTGAATCCTTCCCATAGCCTGCTGGAATTGCTTTTCTTCCTCTTCAAAAGCTGCTTTCAACTGAGAGGCCATAACCTTTTGTTGGGATGACAACTCTTGCTTGAATTCACGGATGGTATCTTCAAGTTCAATAATCTCTGTCTTACTTTTGTCAAGAAGCTCCTGGTAATCGTCAAGATACGTCTGACGAACCTTGTCAAGATAGCTATCAATCTCCCGGGTACGTTTATTGAGAATCTCTCGAAGAAGATTCTCAATCTGGTTACTCTGTGAGGTAAGAGAAGCTACTCGGTTTTGCATTCCCTCAATATCCTCTCGTAGCGCCTTGTTTGTTGTATCCATCACCTGCTGAATCTGTTGTTGATACCCCTTCACATTCTCTTCAAGGGTACGAAGATAATGACTCACCTTGCCAGAGGAAGCCTCTGTCACAGAGATCATTTCTTTCTCTTTTTCTTCTATCTTGGACATGAGACTGGCAAGAAGATTCTCTGCTGTTTGTTGAATCTTCTGCTCACTCGAAGCGGTGAAACTCTCAAGTCGTTGGCGAGTATGTTCAAGTTGACGGTGCAACTCCTCAAGTTTGCCGGAAAAATCTTGCGAGGATTTTTTCCATATGCCTTGCCATTCTCCTGCCACATGCTCAATAGCCTTTTCCACATCATGGCGAGTCGTAGAGAGTTTTGCCCGCAATTCTTCCGCAGTCTGTTGAAGTTTCGTTAACCACTCATCTTTATTGTCAGACAACTCTTCCATAACATCTTTGCTTGTTTTTTCTATCATGGCCTGCATTTCATTTACCGTATTATGGAGGGAAATCAACTCTTCCTTGCCCTTTTCCAAAGCCTCTTCATACTGCTGGGTTAAGCGCTCACTAAAGGCTTCTAGATACTCGTCCACCTGTGACGTCTTGGATTCAAGCGCTTTCTGGTACTCTTCTGTCATGGTCTCAAGCACCCGTTTTTGATCTTGAATAGCCTGAGAAAAATGCTGCATTTCTCTTTGAAGCATAGTTTTCACATCTTGCAAACGGTTTTGTAACTCTACCGTGGATTTTTCCCAAAGAAGTTTTGTCTCCTTGGCTGTTTCCTTCATAGTATGATCATTCTCTTCTCTGAGAGAAGCAATCTTTCTCTCCATTTCTTCTTCTATCTCTTCAAATGCTTTCTTCCACTTCTCCTGAGAAATGGATAACTCTCCTTCAAGTTGTTGATCAATATGCGAGATCTGATCTTTCATTCTTTGCATCTCTTGAGAAAGAGAAATCAACTCTTCCTTGCCCTTTTCCAAAGCCTCTTCATACTGCTGGGTTAAGCGCTCACTAAAGGCTTCTAGATACTCGTCCACCTGTGACGTCTTGGATTCAAGCGCTTTCTGGTACTCTTCTGTCATCTGTTTAAGTGTAGCTTTCTGGGATTCTATCATCTGACTAAGGTGTTGCATCTCTCCCATCATGGATTGACGAAGATCTTGAAACTCTTTTCCAATGGCATTCTTGTTCTCTTTGAGTATGGTATCATTCTCAGCGAGTCGTTGGTTCATAATCTTCACAGAGGCATTAAACTGCTGTTCAAGTTTCTTTATTCCCTCTAAGAACTGAGCCTCAAGAGTCCTTGCCTTCTCAAGCAGCTGTGCCTCCGCCCCCTGGCGAAAAACCTCCATTTGCTTTGCAAAAGCAGCCCTGTTCTGAACAAGAATTTTCTCGGCCTCTTTTTGGCTCGCCGCTTCCTGTTCACGAAGAGTTTGCTCCATCTGACTCACAAGTTGTTGAAGTTGGGCAGTTCTCTGTTGGATATCATTCTGGATGGATTGAAATGTTTTTTCCAGTTGAAAAGACTGGATCTTCTCCTGAATCTGACGGCGAAAATTCTCTATACTTGCTTCCGTGTTTCTCATAATCTCTTTCACATTGTCCTGAGCCCACACACGAGATTGATCAATATCACTTCTCAGGGTAGCGGTGAATTTTTTTGCTTCGGCCAACTCCTGTTTCATCTCCTCCATCTCTCGCTCGAGAGCAACAAGTTGGGCCATCCGCGCCTCCATAGAGGCCAAATCCTTCTCATACCCTTGAGCCGCCTTGAGTTGAATCTCAAGGCTTTTTTCAAGATGTTTGGTTTTTTCCATGAAATCCTTGAATTCACCCAATTTCTGGTTAATAAATTGCGTGGCCTTGTCCAACTTTTGAAGAGACACATCAAGGTTAATTGTCTTATCATAGAGTTCTTTTTGCTTGGCATCAAAAAGACGCTGAATCTCCTGAAGAGAATGTTGAACAAAATTTTTTAGTGTCTGCAATTGAACATTTTTTTTGTCAATTTTTCGAAAATAGAATATCAAAAAAACCGACACCAACGTCGGAAAGAGAAAACTGAATAAAGTACCCATCCCACTCCTCCTTGGGCTTTTTCACTAAAAAGAGACGTATAGCATTATAGAGAAAGAAAAAAAAATTGTCAAAAAGCCTCCGAAGCTATCTTTCTGCCAATCTCCTCGCTTCTTCCTCAAAGCTTTGGTGCGTTTTTCATTGATTTGCCAAACCCAGAAAAAATTCGTATACTTACATGTGAACGCTTTTACCCTGTCCTTCCATCCGGACATCGTATTCCTTTTCAAAAAAATCTCAAGGAGAAGAAACATGATCCCTGTCTCACACAACGAACTCCATCATCGCTTCGAAGGATCCAAGGAAGGCAAATCCTTTTTTGTAGAATACGAAATTTCCTCCAAAGGAGATATTCGTATCACTCACACGTATGTTCACCCAGATTTACGCGGACAAGGTATAGCAGCACAACTTCTTGAGACGCTTTCCCAATGGGCAAAAAAAGAGAACCATAGGATCACTCCCCTCTGTTCCTATGCCATAAGATTCTACCAACACCACAAAGAATATCTCCCCCTTGTGAATGATCAGACACCTCTTCTAGAAGAAGCCAATGCGTGCCACTTACCACAAAAAAAGAACTAGGGTTTTCCCACCATCTTCACCCTTTTCACCATTCATGTCACAGGATGAACGTCAGAAAGGATATGAAGCATCCTCTCGTGTACCAATCCATTGGTAGCCACAATATGCTTCTCGAAAGGAGTAAACCGCTCCCCTCGATAGGTCGTCACCTTTCCCCCTGCTTCCTCAACCAAAAGCATGCCTGCAGCAGTATCCCAGGGTTTGAGGTTTTCCTCATAAAAGGCCTCAAACCTTCCACACGCCACATAAGCAAGGTCCATGCCCGCTGAGCCAAGCCGACGAAACCCTTCACATTCCCTCACCAAGGTAGGCAATGGCTTCATTACCTCTTCTATCCTTCCTTCTCGCTCGTAGGGAAATCCTGTCACTACCAACGCCTTGCCCACATCTGCAATCTGAGAAACCCGGATAGGTTTTCCATTGAGAAATGCCCCTTGTCCTTTCACCGCCCAAAAGGTTTCATTGAGGATAGGATTGTAAATCACTCCTACTACTATTTCACCCTTTACCTCAAGGCCTATCGATACACAAACAAAAGGAATCTGATGCGTGAAATTTACCGTTCCATCAAGGGGATCGATAATCCATCGCCATTCATTCCCCCTCTCTCGGGAAAGAACCTCTTCAGTGAGAATAGATGCTTCTGGAAACCATCGGGTGAGTGTCTCCACAATAAGCTCTTCTGCTCGTTTGTCATATTCTGTCACCGGATCCGCAAAACGCTTGAACTGCACCTCTTTTGGGAGAGAAAACCCCTCTTTGATAACCTTTCCCCCCACCCATGCCGCCTTCAAAGCCACTTTCAAGGCCTGGCTAAGATCTCTCATAAAGAATCTCCCTTTTTCCCTTTATTTTATCAGGAGTATCCGCCCCTACCAGAGAAAGTGCTTTGGCAAGCTCGTTCTTGAGAGACTCAAAATAGTATCTTACCCCAGCAACTCCCTGGCCTACCGCATAGATCATCACCGGTCTTCCAATCATCACGGCATCAGCCCCCAACGCAAGGGCTCGTACCACATCCCACCCACTCCGTATTCCTCCATCCAAAATCACCGGAAAATCCTCTCCAACCGCTTCCCTTACCCGGGGAAGGGCATCCACAGGGGCTATCATAGCATCGCTTACCCGTCCTCCATGATGAGATACGACAATAGCCGCTGCACCAGCTTCCTTGGCCAATTTGGCATCCGTAGGAGAAAGGATCCCCTTGAGAAGAAAAGGCACCTTGACCATTCCAATGAGTTCGGCAAGTTCTTCAACACTTTTGGTCACCGTAGCCTGTTTTTTCATTTCCATGGTGAGAAATGAGGCAGCATCAATATCCATTCCCATAGCCACAGCCCCAGCTTCTTCCGCTGCCAAAAGTCTTTCGATGATCATAGTTTTATCCAATCGAGGTTTAAAGAAGGGAATAGCCAACCCAAAATTCTCTAAAATGACCTTGATGCCAATTCTATACTTGGTGGGTGTCGCACCATCACCTACTGCTCCCACAAGTCCTGCCTGATTTGCCCCCTTGACAATCGAACGAGCAAGTTCCAGTTCAGGAATTGCTCCACCAAGATTGGTGATAGCTCCCGTAATTGGGGCAGGCAAAACCGGCATAGAGAGAGGAATACCACACAAAGACGTCTCAAGGGAAACCATTCGTGCTTCCTGAATATAGGAAGGTATCACATCCCAACGTCGGAGCCTCTCCACAGCACGAATAAACCCTGTCCCAAGCCCCACTCCCCCTACACCAGGGACCATCCCTCGACATTTTACCCCGTCACAATCTTGACACACAAAACAGCGCCCATGAAACCGTGTTCGTGCACGTTCGAGAAGAACACTCACATTGATAGTATTGTCCTCTCCAGATTTTGTGGTTATTTTTATAGACCGAACAGCCTGGTGGGAAGCATGGAGCGCTTCACGATAGGTCGGGGCACACACAATGACGTGACCCGCCTTGTCAAGATTGTTCTGGGGTTCTCGAATCGTATCCCCCACTTTGACATCCAAAAAAACATCCCGCACAAAAGCAATGTTTTCCGCTTCCTCTCTCCCTCCGATAGAGACAACCTCTCCCGGAGGAGGAATAATTGCCCTCTCTATGGAAACCCACTGTCGTTTTGGTGTCAGGTCTTGTACCCCCATCCCAAGATGAATACGAAGAATATTCTCCATCAGGTCAACACCTGTGGCATAGGGATAGGTATGGGTTGACATGAAACCACCAGAAAGACGAGCTGCAATCTCCCCCACAAAACTTCCCGTTGGAGTCACCTTGATGTCCCCTTTTGCTGCCCCTAACGTAATTCCAAGGGCTTTCACCCCTCGTTGAAACACATCAAGCCCAGAAAGAATCACCTCTGCCGGCATCTGAGAAGGAAGAATGTGGCCTGTCTCGACAAAATACGGCGCATACTCAATAATCCTATCAGCCACTCCCGTAATCATTATGTCTCCATCCACTACCAAAGCATCAACACTCAATTCCACCCCATCAATGTACTGCTCAATCAAGATTTTTCCACTCCGCGTATAGCGAAAAGCCAAATCACAAGCCTCTTTGAGGTCCTCAAGGGTAGAGACACGCCTCACCCCTCGCGCCCCCATATTATCCACGGGCTTCACCACACAATCACCACCAAGCCTCTCAAACACCTCAAGAGCACGGGGATAACTTTCCACCATTTCAAAATCTGGTACAGGAATACGCGCCTGCCTGAGAACTTGACGCATGAGATGTTTGTCCGTGGCACGCTTAGCCACTTCGGGATCAATACCAGGAACCCCAAGCCTTTTTGCACTCACGGCCACCGTATACGAGGCATCTGTACCTACCGTCAATACCGCATGGAGAGAATGTTTTTCCTGATGCACCTGAAAAAGTGCCTCAGCCGTGAGCTCAGCATCGAGGGTACTCGAAGGCACGTAAAGATCAGCCACCTCAACACCAGGAGCGTGAGGGTTACGATCAACCACGACCACAAAAGCCCCCAACTCCTTTGCCCGTTGAATCACTGGAACCTGAAGTCTCCCCCCTCCGATCACCGCCACCCCCCGACCTGAAAAAAGCCCGTTCATGCCTCTCCTCTTAAAAATACAAAAAAGGCACGGAAACTCCCATGCCTTTTTTTCTTTTTCCCCTTGAAAAGATCACACGCAAGAAAACCCCATCTCCTACTTGAAAGCAGCAAGGGCGTCAGCTTCGCTATCGTAGATTTCAAAGAAACTTGTCAGTTTTGTCAGTTCAAAAACCTTCCGAACAGAGGCATACACATTGATCAGTTTCATTGCCCCACCAACCTTTTTCAAGTTCGAAAGACTGGAGATAAGCACACCAATGCCCGAGCTATCAATGTAGCTTACCTTATCAAGGTTGATGATGATATTGACCTTGCCCTTATTGATCTCATCCTTGATCTTTTCCTTGATCTCGGGAGCATTATACAGGTCAATCTCACCCTTGATGTCAAAAATAACCACATCCCCTGTTTCTCTGCGGTTTATCTCCATACCGGCCTCCTCCAATTTTTCTCTCGTATATTATATCCTATTTTGTTTTCAAAATCAAGAGAGTCTCATCATCGTGTTGAGGGGCATTGCCCACAAAACGGTTTACCTCTTCGAGAATCTTATTGGCAATCTCTCGTGCTGACTCCCGCTTGTAGGTACGGATGACATTTTGCAGTCTCTCCATACCAAACTCCTCATGCTGAAGATTCATAGCCTCGGTAATACCATCGGTATACAAAACAGCGATATCTCCACTCTCCAGAGTAGTAAAATCCTGCCCATAGGTAACCTCGGGCATAATCCCTACAGGCATACCTTCCGTATCCAGGAAATGAAAGGTATCATCCGAGGCCTTGTACAATACAAGCGGTCCATGTCCCGCATTGGTGTAGTTCATCAACCCTTTTTCAGCATCATACAGCAGATAAAACCCTGTCGCATAACGATCCTCAACAATTTCCTGAGCAATGGTATTATTAAGTCTCTCGAGAATATGCTTTGTCTCGGCATCCAAGGAAGCAATGGTTCGAAGAATACTTCTGATCATCACCATAATAAGCGCTGCTGGAACACCCTTTCCAGACACATCAAACATCGTCAAGGCAATCTTGTTATTTCCAAAATCAATATAGTCGTAATAGTCTCCTCCCACACCCTTGGCCGGAATAGAAAACCCATACAACTCATATTTATCCGTATCTGGAAAAGTATGGGGAATAAGCGAACTCTGAATTTCCCCTGCCACACCAATTTCCTTCTCAGCCTGTTTCTTTTCCAACACTTCTTGGTACATCTGGATCTGTTGAATGTTAATAGCCGCCTGTTCTGCCAGCGTTTCTACCAGGCTCAAATCATTCGCCAAGAAAGACCTCGCATCATCAATCACTGTAAGTACACCAAACACATTATCCCTTGATTTCAAAGGAACAGCAATAAAAGAAGTCACCATCAGATAATCTGGCACCGGTTGGACATACCGACTTGAACGCACAGCATCTGGGATATAAATAGGTTCTCCTTCCTCCAAAACCTGTCCCAACAGTCCCTCTCCTACCGCAATCCTTTCAAGCTTAAACTTCTCCACAAGCATAGATTCAGTAATCGTCATCCCATCCCCAACCTTAAAGGGCTTGGTTGGTGGATACACCCCACTGACATACTTCACCTGCAACCGATTGGTAACAGGATCCTTGAGCAGGATAGCTCCCCCTCGCGCATTTGTTCCCCGTACCGCTGCATCCACAATACGCTTAATCACCACATCAAGCTCAAGTTCACCGGACCCCACAACCGCACTGATATCTCGCATGAGCTGGATGATAATATCTTTTTCTTTATCAAGGTTTTCCACTTTGGATTCAAGTCCGGCAACAAACTCTCGCTGCACCCCAAAAGAAAACACCGCCATCGCGATAACACCTATCCACGAGAGAACCAACCATCCCGGCATCTGATAAAAAGCCACAAGCATCGAGAAAAGGTGAAAAAGCATCTCCTCTACAATATACGCCAAAAGAAGCGGCCGATAGCGATAGATAGGTTTTAAAAGATCGATAGTATATCCATAAATCGACCCTAAACTCAGCCACATCCATATCAAAAGTCCAAGCCTCCAGAGAGCAAACAGGGCTCTTCCGGCAAACCCCAGGAAAAACCGATCGAGAAATGCACTTCCCAAGCTAAACCCTTGAGAAGCATGCGTCAAACCTATCACTATCAAAACAAAAAGAGAAAGAAGTAATACCCCCACTTGAAGGGCAAAGAAAACTCTGAGTCCTTTTGTTTTCTTTCGCTCAGCCTCTCGCTTCTCAAGGATAAAGAACCTCGTTACAAAAACAATCACCCCTGTCTCTAACACATGCCACACAAGGTAGCGCCAATTGTAGAAATTCACATAATTAGGATTAGGCACTGTTTGCTCAATATTCGAGATACCCACCTGTTGTTTCACAAACTCCACATTCAAAAACCCTAACACACTGTAGAGAAGAGATTTCACAAAAACAAAGGCAAAAAACCAAAAAAGAAACTGAAACAAGCGTTCCTTGTAACTTCGTGCCTGCACCCCCATCACCAGGGCAAAGAAAAACGCTATAATCAGTGGCACCCCAAAGTAGAGATCAAGCTGCATGCAAAGCCTCCTCAAATCTCACCCTAATATCCTAAGATAAATTTTAATTTTGTCAAGTCTTTTTCCTTAAAATCTTTTTCACGGATGAAATACAACCTCTCTTTTTCATCATAATCAAGACGACTCTCTTTTGGGAGGGCTTCTATAAGACTCTCATTTTCCCGTACACTTTTGACGGTGGCACGGATAACCACCTCGCCCGTTCGTCTCTCAAAACCCACCCAGCGTTCCCCCATTCTCACCCCTTGAAGATCGCCTGCTGCCAAAAGATACTGGCTCCTCGTCTGCACACGCTTGAGCCTATAGATATCCGGAAAGATTTCGTCACACCAACTCACCACTCTCCAGATATTGGCCCCTAACGTTTTTTCCTCAAAGGGGAAAACCTTCTCTCCAACAGTCACGTTATTCCCGTCCACAATCTCCACTTTCACCGTATCCGTCGAGGGATACACCCTTATTCGGACAAAAAAACCCAATCCCTCTGTCCGCAAAAGAGAAAGGAGCTCTTTTGTGCTTCTTGATTGTCGGATATCCCCCCAAGAAAACTTAAATTTACCAAAAAATTTGCTATACTCAATAAAAACATTTCTATAGATTTCAGAGAGATTGAGAAAATCACTTTCAACAACCAGATACCCAAGGTAGGTGTGTTTCAATGATCGGTCAATCACCATTTCCCCCCTCGCTATCTGCCACTCGTACCGAGAGAGTTTGTCTCGTATTTTGAGATCGGGATACAAACGTTTGAGGACAAGCAATTCTTCATAGGCTTCCGCCCACATTCCCTTTTCCTCATAAAAAGCCACAAGATCAAGCCGTGCCTCTTTGAGATAAGGATCAATCCCTATAGCCCGTCTGAGAAAAACAAAAAAACGCTTGAGATCACCAGAGAATTTCAATTTTTTTGCCTGTTCATAGAGACGCCTCGCTTCGGTCACCCTTTCCTCACTCCCCAAGGGCTCATTTTCTCGAAGATACTCCTGATAACCAAACTCATAAAACTCATGCTTAGGGAAAAACTCAAGGGCTTTCTTGTAGTAGGTGAGAGCTCGTTCATCCTTTCTTCGTCCATAGGCAAGGGCCATTTTGTAGGCAAGTTCTGCTTGAGCCTCTGGGGTGTGGTACACCTTCTCCGCTTCCAACCATTCATAGTGTTTTGCTGCCTCGGCATCCATCCCTACCGCCAGGTAAGCATCCCCTAAAATCTGTCTTCCTGAAACAAAATGATCAAAAAGCTCTCCCGCTCGACGAAGTATCTCTATAGCCTCTTCATATCTCCCTACCTGAAAATAGAATTCCCCCAAAGCCAAGTGGGTTTCTCGCCGGCGAGGTTCCATCCGAAGGGCTTTTGCAAAAGAGGCTTCTGCCTCCTTGATATCCCCCTTCACCTGATAGTACCTTCCCAAAGCTATCACATTCTGCCAATCATCGGCATCGTAACGAAGAGCCCTCTGCAAAGACTGATACGCAAGAGAAAGCCTATTCTGTCGTAAGTAAAGAAGCCCCAGCTCTCGATGCGCAGAAGCCATAGCTGGATATTGCTTGAGGATATCCTGATAAGCCCTCTCTGCTTTTCCATACTCTTTCAGTTCTCGATAACAATTTCCTACCAGAATACTACTCTCCGTATCTTGACGATTGTAGCGCAAGGCCTTTTGTGCCGCTTCCAAAGCCTCCGGATACTGTTCCAACGCATAGTAAACCATAGCCAGATACCTATAAGCATCCCCGTAAGAGGGGTTATTCTTGAGTACTGTTCGGATATAGTCCAGAGCATCAAGATAGGCTTCTTGTTCATAGGCCTGTCGTCCTAAGGAAAGTCTCTCTACCTCAGAGATCTGAGCCCAAAGAGAGAAAAAACATCCCCACAAGAAAATTACCCCAACCCTTTTTAGCCAAAACATTATTCCTCTCCATCCATCGAATGGTCTGTCTGAATACCGAGTTGGGTCTCTAAGGTGGCCAACTCTGCATTAATCTTATCCCTCACTTCCCGAGACAAATTGAGAAGCACCTCAGGGGTATCTTTCTTCTTCTTGCCAAGACCATAGACCTTACTTAAAATACGTTTTACTTCTTCATAGACTTTGATCTTCTGATACGGATCCTCTATATACACACTCATCTTGTACTTGAGCATTCCTAAAATATACAAAACCCCTTGATACCCATAGTTATGGTCTGTATCTGGCCCTAGGTTCCGACAGGATTCCAAGGGTTCTATAGCCTTTGCCTGTCTCTCCATGGCAAGTTCATAGAATTCAGCCGCTTTTTTATAGAAAATCTCAGCAAGCTCCTGAAAACGCTCTTCTTTGCTCTCTTGATAGAGATCTTTCATCAACCAGGCCGCTCGAAGTGAATATATCCCCCGTTTGATAGTAGGAGAGAACTTTCGTGGTTCAAAGAAACCATACGAAGAGATAGCAAGGATGTAACTCGCTGCACCAGCCACAATATCCCGCCGTTGAGTATAATCAGGAATACGGCCAAAGATTTTCACAAGATATTTAGCTCGAACATCCCGATATTCTGTCATCTGAGGAATAACTTTTGGGGGAAGTTTTTCAAAATCCTCGTCTGCTGAGGCATACAAACAATGGGGACACACTGTCACAGGATAGATCAATGGGTTAATTTTCCCATATTTTTGTGTAGGGATATACAAACGCCGCAATTCCTCAGTAAGTGTTCCTGCATTGAGCCTCCCCCTTCCTGTGAGGAGCTCCTCTCGACGAAAATTGGCTCCACACACAGGACAGGTGATTTCTTGTTTAGAAAAAAACGTAATATCTTCAGGCATATTTCCCCAGGCCTACAAACCCAAAGAAATGGAAACCCATACCGACTGGGGAACAACAAGTACAATCACCCACAGAACAATCATCACACCAACCAAAATCCAAGGAGAAACACTCTTTTCCATTCTCAAGCCTCCTTCATGCTATATGTATATATCAGGAACCTCAAAAACCTCTCCAAATACCTCCTCCCCCATCCTCCACTCCCTTGGTTGAACCTCCAGAGAAAAGGAATAGAGATGCCTTTTGGAGAAGGTATTCACTTGAATAATAAAAGTGAACTCTCTGCTTTTTTTTTCATGAGCCTCTTCGGGAAAAGGAGCAAAAGCATACCATCCACCCTCGTCAGGTTTGATATGGTAAGGGTTGTACCATTTGGCATAGTAACTCGGAACAAGGCTCTCTCCCTGCCATAAGCTCACCTCCCCATCCTCAATAGGCGCCATGGTTTTCCCCTCAAGAACTCTCCCATAGATACGAGGAAAAAAGTAATACAGTTTTCCCTCTTGTAACGAGGGGGATCCAACTTCTGTGTCTTTCGATCGCTGCACGATCTTCACGGCCTGTGAAAGCAAAACCCAAATATCCGCAAGAAACTGCGGATCATTTTCATATTTTTGGATCATATAGACAAAGCCACGACTACTCGTGGTATAGAGGGGACGCATACGGTTCAAAACATACGCTGCCATCTCCACCTTCTGAAGAGGAGAAAGTATCCCCTTCTTGGACTCCTCCATCTCCTCAATCCTGTGCCACACAATATCCTCAAGAATGTTTTTTAATTCTGCCATAGGTTCTCCTCACCCCTATTACTTTAACAGCAAACCCCAAAAAAGTCAAGCATTCTCCCCTCGCAAAGCAAACAACCACAAAAGTTGCAGAAAAATCTCAAAATCTCTATAATACATATTCATAAAACAAGCGCAAAAAGGGAGTATCTGTATGAAGACAAAACGATATCTTTTCACCTCTGAATCCGTGAGTGAAGGTCATCCTGATAAACTTGCTGATCAAATCTCTGATGCGGTTCTCGACGCCTGTCTGAAAGACGATCCACAATCCCGGGTCGCGTGTGAGGTTTTCACCACAACAGGAATGGTCCTCATTGGAGGAGAAATCACTACGTCTACCTATGTAGACTTTCAAGAAGTAGCCCGTGGAGTGGCCAAACGGGTAGGGTACACACGCCCTGAATTCGGGCTTGACTACGAATCCATGGCTGTTATCAACACGGTTCACAGCCAATCCCCAGATATTTCCCAGGGGGTGTCTGGAGATGGTCTTTTCAAGGGTCAACAAGGTGCAGGAGATCAGGGAATGATGTTTGGATTCGCGTGCCGAGAAACCCCTGAACTCATGCCCGCTCCTATCATGTACGCCCACAAGATTCTTATGTATGCTGCCAAACTCCGAAAAAGTGGTGAACTTACCTGGCTCCGCCCAGATTCCAAAAGCCAGGTTACCCTTGAATACGAAGGTCATACCCCCGTGCGTGTCCATACGGTCGTCCTTTCGCACCAGCATGATGAAACTATTTCCTACGAGGACCTCAAACACGAGCTCATCGAAAAAGTGATCAAACCCATTCTCGAACCTACAGGACTTCTTGATAGCAACACCAAATACTTCATCAACCCCACAGGACGTTTTGTGATTGGGGGTCCTCACGGAGATACAGGCCTCACCGGGAGAAAAATCATCGTAGACACCTATGGGGGAATGGGAAGACATGGTGGGGGAGCCTTTAGTGGAAAAGACCCCACAAAGGTAGACAGAAGTGCCGCCTACATGGCCCGCTATGTTGCCAAAAATCTTGTAGGAAGCGAACTCTGTGACCGCTGTGAGATTCAGGTTTCGTATGCTATTGGGGTCCCCTTCCCTATCTCTGTGATGGTGGACACCTTCGGCACAGGCAAGATACCAGATGAGAAACTTGCTGAGATTGTCACCAAGGTCTTTGATCTCTCTCCAGCTGGTATTATCAAAACCCTTGACCTCCGTCGGCCGATCTATCAAGCAACAGCCGCCTATGGACACTTTGGACGAGAAGAATTCCCCTGGGAGAAGACAGACAGGGTTCAAGATATTTTGAAATTGGTGTAGTTTAGAATATATCATATATAGAATATTTTAGAGGCAAAAATATGAAGGTTGGAATCATTGGAACAGGGTACGTAGGCATTGTCTCAGGGGTATGTTTTGCGGAAATGGGACATCAGGTGGTTTGTTTTGACGTGGATCAGCGCAAGCTTGCCCTTTATCGTCAGGGAAAATCTGCCATCTACGAGCCCGGGCTTGAAGCACTCTTAACAAAGAACCTGGAAGCAAAACGGATTCGATTTACCGATGTGATTACGGACATGCTTCACGATGCCGATATTATCTTCATCTGTGTGGGAACTCCCCCTCTCTCCGATGGTTCCGCTGATCTCTCGCAGGTAGAAGCTGCCGTGAGAGAAATCGCTGAAAATACTCCCGAAGGGGCATACAAGATCATTGTGGAGAAAAGCACCGTCCCCGTAGGAACCCACAAGCGATTAAAAAATATCACCCGTCTCTACAACAAATCTCAGGCAAAATTTGACTTTGTAGTCAATTCAGAATTTCTCAAAGAGGGTGATGCCATCCATGATTTTCTTCATCCTGATAGGGTAGTTATTGGGGTAGAAACAGAAGAAGCAAAAAATCTTATGATCCAACTCTATGAACCCTTCAAGGACAAAATCTTGGTCACTGATCCCTCGAGCGCTGAGATTATCAAGTACGCCTCAAACTCCTTTTTGGCAACCAAGATCTCGTTCATCAATATGGTCGCGGATCTCTGTGAAAAAACAGGAGCGGATGTGAGTCTTGTGGCTGAGGGTATGGGACTTGACAAACGGATTGGAAGAGCCTTTCTCAATGCTGGTATAGGGTACGGGGGGAGTTGTTTTCCCAAGGATGTCAAGGCTTTCATCCATGTAATGGAACAACACGGCGTTGAAGCCTCCATCTTAGAAGCCGTGGACACCTTTAACGCCAAACGTTTTCACCGGATGGTAGAGATCCTCAAAGAGGAAATCTGGATCCTTAAAAACAAGCACATCGCCATCTGGGGACTTGCCTTCAAACCAAATACTGATGATATTCGAGAGGCCCCATCTCTTAAAATTGTTCAGGAACTTCTTGACGCCGGGGTTATCCTTCACCTCTATGATCCTGCCGCCATGGAAAATTTCCAGAGAATCTTCCCACCATCAGAGAGAATACATTATGCCCTTTCTCCTCTTGAGGCTGTCGAGAATGTAGAAGGGCTTCTCCTCATCACCGAGTGGGCCGAGTTTAAAAAAGTCCCTCTCAAAACTCTTTACGAGAAAATGAAGCTTCCGGTGGTTATCGATGGACGTAACCTCTTCCCGGCTGAAGAGATGATCAAACATAACTTTCGATATTTTCCTGTCGGCAAGGGAAAAGTCCTTGACAAAATGAACGAAACGAAGTAGGGTTTATTTCATGAAACGTGTAGTTATTGCCGGGGGAGCTGGTTTTATTGGAAGTCATCTCTGTGAAAGGTTTCTCAGTGAAGGATATGAAGTCTACTGTGTGGATAACCTTTACACAGGAAGTAAAGAAAATATTCGTCATTTACTTGAAAGAGAAAAAAAATTCCATTTCATATATGCTTCTATCCTTGATCCTCTTGATATTGCCTGCGATCTTGTACTAAATTTTGCGTGTCCGGCTTCACCTCCTCATTATCAAAAAGATCCTATTTATACTGCCAGAACAAGTTTTGAAGGAACCCGTCACCTTCTTGAAATGGCCAAAAAATATCAAGCTCGTTTCTTGTTAGCCTCAACAAGCGAAGTCTATGGGGATCCTGAAGTACACCCACAAAACGAATCCTACCGTGGCAATGTAAATCCCATCGGCATTCGAAGTTGCTATGACGAGGGAAAACGTATTGCAGAAACCCTCACCATGGATTATCACCGTTTTTATGGAATGGATACCAAGATCATCCGTATCTTCAACACGTATGGCCCCAGGATGCTTGAAAACGACGGACGCGTGGTTTCGAATTTTATTGTTCAGGCACTCAAAGGTGAACCCCTTACCATCTACGGAGATGGAAACCAAACACGAAGTTTCTGTTATGTCTCAGATCTTGTCGAGGGTATCTATCGCATGAGTATCAAGGACAACTTCGTTGGCCCTGTCAATCTTGGCAACCCAGAAGAATACACCATGCGTCAACTGGCTACCTTGGTACTAGAACTCACCCAAAGCTCTTCTCCTCTTCACTTTCTTCCTCTTCCAGAAGATGATCCGAAAAGACGGCGTCCTGATATCACCCTCGCCCAAAAAGCGTTGGGGTGGTCGCCCACCGTCCCCGTCAAAGAAGGCCTCAAAGCCACTATTACCTATTTTCAGAAAAGGTTTTTTGGGTAGTTTTCCGAAAAGGAAGTAGTATCCTTCTGCTATAAGAGGCCATATCGAGAAAAAAGATGGTGTGCTGAGCTAGGGCATAGGTATTGGTTTCAAGAAATTTTTTCATATGGCTCACTTCACGAGGTTGAGTTCCATTGGCATGTGCCAACATCACGCCAATGGATGGCATTTTTCTCTCTCCCACCCATACGGTAGTATCCACAGCTACCAAGCCCAACTCCCCCAAAACTGGAATGTGATCAGGACAAAACCGTAGTCCAGGAAAACGGAACCATATTGAAGGGAGAATCCCATAGGAAAGCATTACCCTCTCCGTATTGGTAATCTCAGCGATGAAAACCTCTCTCTCCCACGATTGAGAAAAAATATGGTGAGAAAAGGTATGATTTCCGGCCACATACAAGATTTTTCTCTCTCGAAGCCATGGTAATTCATGGGCATGGCGAAGAATCCACTTGCCAGAAAAAAACACAAGAAGAGGAACCTCGGAGCCTGTAATCACAGAGGCCTTTTCAAGATCAAGGAAAAATTCCCGACTCATGGGTCTTGTCGTTGGACACAGGTCTGTGGTCAACACAAGAGCAAATTCCGAGCTTTTTCGATATTCTATTTTTTCTCTTCCCGCCAAGGGACGCTTCTGAGAGACCATCTGGTTCCATAGAGAGGTGTAGAGTGTAGACAACACATTTGTTACTTTCAGAGGTACCTTCTCAGGAAGCAAAAGGGGAGAAAGACTCTCCTCATCCACACCAAGAAAGTAGCTCATGTCCCTTGTCCCCACCACCCGAAGAAGACGAACCACCTTCCCCTGCCACTCTACTTGGGCCTGAGTCAACGCATATGATTTTATCACCAACGGAGGGTGAAAAAAAGTCGAGGTAATCACCTCATCCCCCCACAGAAGAGAAGTTATCCCTCCTAACCACACAAAAAACACATGCCACCGCATAAGCTCTTCCTAAGAGGAGAGGAGATTTTTTTTCCGGCTTACCTCGAGGGCAAAATACTGCATGATATGACGATACAGCCGATCCCTCAAGATCTTGTCTTCAATCCCGGCATCAATATTTGGGTTATCATTGATCTCTATGAGATAGAACTGATCCCCCACCTGTTTGATATCCAGACCATACAACCCCTTGCCTACCAAACGAGCTGCTCGAAGGGCCACGGAAATAAGCTTGCGAGGAGCCAGTTCTACGGGGAGCGTTTCAAATCGACCATATTTATCTTGCCCCTCTTTGGCATAATTAACAATCTGCCAGTGCTTATTGGCCATATAATACTTGCACACATACAATGCCTCACCATTCAAAACCCCTACCCGCCAATCAAAACTCGTTGGCAAAAATTCCTGCACCACAATAAGATCACTCATATCCAGAAGTCTCTCGGATTCCCGAAGAAACTCCACCTCATCGTTAACTTTGACAACCCCTCGCGAAAAGGAACTGTCTGGTTGCTTCATCACACAAGGAAAAGAGATCTCGCGAATAAGAGTATCGGTATTATCCTCATGAAGGATCCAGGTTTTTGGGGTAGGAATTCTTGCTCGACGCATAAGTTCTGCCAGATACACCTTGTTACTACAACGAATAATCGACAAAGGGTCGTCAATCACCACAAGGCCTTCAGCCTCCGCTCTCTGCGCAAATCGAAAGGTATGGTGATTTACCCTCGTCGTTTCACGAATAAAAAGAGCATCAAACTCTGCAATCTTGCTATAATCATCCTTGGTGATAAATTCGACATTAAATCCTGCTGCTTCCGCTGCTTTTTCAAACCTCTGAAGGGCTTTCGTATTTGAGGGAGCATCACTCCCCTCTTCAGGATTGACAAGAATAGCCATATCATAGGGTGAAGAGTGGCGTTTCTTATGATAAAAGTTTTTGGTAGAGAAATACACATCCGCAAACTCCACCACCCACATTTTCTCCACCTCTGGGACCTCATTGGCTGAGATAGGAACAATACTCTGGACTTCCCAGTGTCCATTCGGTTTGACAAACACCGCCTTGATAAGAGGCGCCTGAAAAATAGAAAAAATAGCCTGCCCAAGCCGTTCATAATCCTTTCTCACCGTCCGACCAAAATAAATCCTCATCGTAAACAAAGGGGCATTCTTACCATTACTCAGCTTTGTCTCCTGGACATCGGATGGTGGAGCTTTTTCTAAGGTGGTACTGATGAGTCTCTCAAGATCTTCTGTCAAGACCTTTACCACACTCTGGGTCTTCATCTCTTGAATGGTCGCTACCGTAGGCATAACCCTATGTTGCCTAGCTGCCGCTAAGAGAGACACATAATACCCAATAGATTGATACCGATAGGATCGACAAAGATTGAATACCTTGATATTCTTATCTTGAATAAATTCATCCCGTGTAAGATAATCTCTCGCCGAGACAACACGAATATGAGGGGAATGAAAAAACCAATCCTTCGGATTATTCACTACCACACAAATCATACTTCCCCTCCCACACAAGAGGGGAAAACCTCTGGTAACGGATCAACATCGTCGATCATAGTGCTTCCTCTTTTTGTACTCCTATCATATAGTATAACGCTTCTTGAGAAAAAACTCAACTTTTTCCTCGATATTCAGAAATAAAGTACATGAAAAACCCTTCCCTTTTTCTTGCGCGAGTATCGTGTCTTCCTTGATGATGGTTACACCCTCTGATATCTTTTCTGATCTTTCTTATCGATAGACTTTCTCTCCTACCCTTGTTTGTCAAAAAAGGGTGCTCCCCTCTGGGAGCACCCTTTTTCTAAGATTAAAATGCCAGAGAAATAGGTACCACTGTCAGGGCCAACGCATTGTTGAGAGGATTCCATTCCACAGCAATATCGGAAATGAAGAAATGAACCCCTCCCACAAGGCGAAGATCAAAAGCGTCATAGGATGATTTTCCCTCTCCCCGAAGCTCTACAGACTGATTTCCCAGCGAACCTGTCGTGTCAATGAAATCCACTTTACTCGAGAGGGTGGTATTCACATCCCCAAAATTGATATTGACACCTGCCCCACCATACACCTCAAACATCATCACAGAAAGTCCCCCAACAACCTTAAGCCCAATCGAAGAACCACTCCACTTATTTTCCATTGCCATGGTCATCTCATTGGTACCAATCACAGTCGTATCTGCATAGGCGACGGTAGCCATCTTCTGAGAGGCTCCAATCACTCCTCCATCATAATCGTAAGACACCCTCGCTTCAATCTGACTCTTGGCAAACACAAGATTGATTCCCGTGATTTTGTAACGGGCTTCAGCCCCAACATGGAAAAATCCAATCTTTACATAATTGTCCTTATCTCCAAAAGAAATCTCAGGAAACACTCCAAGCCGCAGTCCCACATCCATGGGAAGCACAGGAAGCCCTATCTTCGCATAGAGCATATCATAGGTGAGGGGAAGAAGCCCGACAACCCCTGCCATGGCTTGAAACCCCGTAGCATTTTTCGAAGACAAATTCCCTGTCAAGACAGAAACATCCTTGGAAAAGATCACTGGCCAGAGATACCCTGGAATAGTCGTCCCCACTCCGAGCCCCACCTTCAAACCTAAAAAGCCGGAGGCATTGGCAGGAGTCACATTCCCAGAACCGGTGTAATACCCCACATTTTTGGCAAGTGCTGCCGCTACCTGTTTTGATCCATCATCAAGGACCTTCTTCAAATCATTGGTCATGGTATCAAATTGAGTCCCAAACATCACCGCCGCTATACAAAGACCAACACCAATATACCATCTCTGTTTCATATCTCCCTCCTTCTATGGAATCATTTTACTTTAAATTCTACCGAACCAAACACCGCATTGGCCACAATAACTACCCCACTCTCGTTGTCCGAAGAAAGTAATCCAAAACTCACACTTTTCTTGTCCGGAAACTCCACATTTCCAAAAACAGCATGCCCCTCAAAACGCACAGGAACGTGTTGAGGCACATACACCACAAGGGAACCAAAGACAGCATTGCATTGAATAACCCGTTTCTCTTCTGGCTTAAGAGAGGTAAAATCCGCCTCAACCGAGCTAAAAATAGCATTAAATGTTGATGCCTCCGCATCTAATTGTACCTGCGCTGAGGAAAAAATCCAACTCCTCTCAGATCCTTTTTGAAAGACCTTTTCTCTAGCACCCCATTTCCAGGGAGGCTGAAAAATAAGCCCAAGACCTACATAAATAAGAAAAAGTGAAATACCTATCCTGAAAAGGGGAACATCAATATTCCAGAATGTCTTGAGAATGAGTGAAATCCCAAAGAGGATACACAACCCACCAAAGAAAACGCTCAACGCCTCCACACTAAACCAGCGCATACCAACCTCCTTATACGTTAACTATACCATCTTTTTCTAAAAAAATCAAATTCTTTCTAAGGAAAACCCTCTTTTTTGCAAGTTTTTCCCTTCTTTCGGACACACCAAAAAAGTTTACGTTTCTTCCCCATCCAAACGATAGTGGGCTCCTCGGCTTTCCCGATTTGTCCACGCATGATGCGCTACAATGAAACCAGTTTGCACTGCATTCCGAAGTTCAATAATTTCTGGAGAAAGTTTGGTGTCTCGATAGAAATCTTCTACATCTTCACGAAGGTTCTTCAGATCTACAAGGGCTCTTTTGAGACGCTTTTTTGTGCGCACTGCCCCGACGTAGTTCCACATCATATTGCGAAGAAGGGCCCAGTCCTGGTAGATAAGGGCTGGATCAATGGTCTCAGTCCCTGTCTCTAGCCATTCCGGAACCTCATCATAGGGCTGATGTTTCCAAAGCGAAACAGTACTTGCGAGATAACGAGCTATGCGACGGCCAAAAACAACTCCTTCAAGAAGAGAGGTGCTGGCCAATCGATTGGCACCATGAAGTCCGGTACAGGCCACTTCACCCACAGCAAAAAGCCTTTGAATAGTGGTTTGCCCATACATATCGGTATACACACCCCCACAGGAAAAATGGTAGGCCGGGACCACAGGAACAGGATCGGTAGTAATATCAATCTTATACTCAAGACATTTGTGATAAATAGTAGGAAAACGAGCCAAGATCTTTTCCCTACCAAGCCGAGCGATATCCAGGTACACGCAAGGCTCATGTGTCGCATACATCTCAGAGAGAATAGCCCGTGTCACCACATCCCTAGGGGCAAGGTCTTTATGGTCATGGTACCGCCCCATAAAGGCCTCACCATACTTGTTCACAAGCACTGCCCCCTCTCCCCTCACCGCTTCGGATATCAAAAAGTTATTGGCCCGAGGATGAAAAAGTGTGGTAGGGTGAAATTGGGTATACTCCATGTTGATGAGGCGAGCCCCCGCACGATAGGCCATGGCATATCCATCACCCGTAGCCCCAGGGGGATTGGTAGTATGAAGATAAATCTGCCCCATCCCCCCCGTCGCAAGTACCACATTCTTGGCCAACAATCTCTCCACCCTCTTGTTTTTCTGATTCAAGGCATAAACCCCAAGGGCGGTAGGAGGAAGATACATCCGATGAGGATACCGAGTATGATGATCCAGGGTAATAATATCAATCGCGTGATACCCACAGCGAACCTCAAGACCTGATGTCCTGCGAAGGGTGGCGATAGCTGCCTCTTCGATAGCCTTGCCAGTACTATCGAGCGCATGGAGAATTCGACGAACAGAGTGCGCTCCCTCCTCCGTAAGATCAAAACTCCCCTCATCGTTGCGAGAAAAATCTATCCCAAACGCCTGCAAAAGCACCTCATTGACAGCCTCTTCGGCTTCCGTCGCTACAATCTTGGCTGCTTCCGGGTTGGAAATCCCTGCTCCAGCCCTCAGAATATCCTCCATCAGAAGCTCTGGAGAATCCTCAGGCCCTTTGTAAACAATGCCCCCCTGGGCATAATAGGTATTGGATTCGTGGGGATTTTCTGCTTTGGTGAGTACAAGAACAGAAAACCCCTGTTTTGCAAGAAGATACGCCGTTGTCGCACCAGCAATTCCACTTCCGATAACAAGAACATCCCACATCATACCCTATTCCCATGCAGAGAGAATAACAGGTTCCCCATCGGTAATAGCTATCGAATGTTCCCAATGGGCCGCCCGGCTTCCATCCTTTGTCACCACACTCCACCCATCCGAAAGCACCCGTACCTCATGGGTTCCCAGGGTAACCATTGGCTCAATGGCTATCACCATACCTTTCTTGAGTTTTGGCCCCTTGCGTTTAGGATCATAGTAATTCAACACCGGAGGATCCTCATGGAGAGCTTTGCCCACCCCATGGCCACAATAGTCTCGCAGGATACCATACCCCTTTGGCAAAAGATACGAGGAAATCACTCGTCCAATCTCATTGAGATACACCCCTTCATGACAAATCTCAATAGCGAGATCCAAAGCCTTTTTTGTATCCTCAACCAGTTTTTTATCTCTTTCTGAGACTTCTCCTACAAGATAGGTATACGAAGCATCCCCATAGTACCCATGAAAATCCACCCCAATATCAATACTGACAATGTCCCCTGACCGAAGCTGGTAGTCTCCCGGTACTCCATGAATCACCACCTCGTTCACAGAGATACAACTCGCAGCGGGATAAGGACGAAACCCCCCTCCCGGAGTATAACCTTTAAAGGAGGGACGTCCACCCCTTGAGAGAATCATATCCTCGATAACCTTGTCTATCTCGGCAGTCTTGACCCCTGGTCTCACATGAGGATGAAGCAAACGAAATATTGAGGCAATAATCTGATTGCTCTTTCGTATGTACTCTATCTCTATGCTGTTCTTGAGAAGAATCATAAAAACTTGCTGTCTTTCTCTTTGGAGGAAGTGATCTCAGGGATCTTCTCCTTTTTCTCCTCAAACATAGCATCAAAATTGATAGACGGTCCTGCGTTGTAGGCATCCTCGATGAGTTTCTCCACCTCTTTCTTCTGCCCAGCCGTTATGAGAATATTTCCCTTGATAACGACACCTGGTTCCATAGCAAGCTGTGGAGCGGTAACATTTCCCAGTACCCGGCCTGTTGCCAAGAGTTTGACCTCTTCCAAGGCCTCCAGGTCACCCACCACAACTCCCGCTACCGTAATCTTCCGAGCCCGGAGAACTTGCGTTTTTACCTTGCCTGTCTCTCCAATATAAAGGTGATCCTCGACGCGCAGTTCACCCTCAAACTTTCCATCTACCTGAAGGGAACCGTGGACAAAAAACTTTCCTTGAAACGCTGATCCCTCACCAATAATCGTATTGAGTGCACCTTCAATTTTGGGTGGCATGTTTTCCTCCTCTTGCTATATCTTTCATTATATCCCACCTTGGGCAAAAAGTCAATTTTTTCACCAGTTGGTGGGTATCCCTTCAAGAGTAAAAAATAACATCTTTTCAAAAATTAGGTTACCTCTGGGCCAAAAACCTTCTCAGCCTATAAAAAACCTAACCGCTGAAGTATCTCATCTACGTCACCATGAATCACCACATCAGCTTCATCATCCAAGGGGGTGGGTTCCTTATTCAAAATGACAAAATAAGCATTTTCATCCCTATAACCAGGAAGCCCAGCCACAGGATAAACAACCAAAGAACTCCCCAACACCATCACAAGGTCTGCTGTCTGAACAGCCTGCATGGCCTTTTCTAATCCCATCACATACTCCCCAAAAAAAACCACATGGGGTTTGAGAACCCCTTGACAGCCAGAGCACGTAGGGACCTCTCCTCGACTCACCGTCTCTTCAATCCAGGGCTCAAGGCCATACGAATTTCGACAGGACAAACAATCCCACTGTCGAAGATGTCCGTGAATCTCAATAACATTCGAAGAGCCTGCCTTGTGATGGAGACCATCAATATTTTGGGTGATAATCGTTTTGAGACGTCCAAGCTCCTCCATCCGTTTCAAAAAACGATGGGTATAGGTGGGCTGGGCTGATCGTATGACTTGATACAGCGGGCCAAACACCTTATAAAAGGCTTCTGGTGACTGCCGAAAATGCTCAATGTGAAAGAGATTCTCATTCACCCCTTCCTGAGCATACACTCCTGTTTGAGAACGAAAATCAGGAATCCCTGCCTTCGTTGAGACACCTGCCCCCGTGATGACTACAAGAGAACGACTCTTCTGAAACAAATCCATCAAGGTATCCAATGGGGTATACATATCTCCTCCCTTTTTCTAAATTTCCAACGCTAAACTCCCTACCCTATCCTCGAGAGAACCAGCAAGATACACGATCTCTCCCATTTCATGAAAACGCACCTCTTTTGTCATAGCAAAGGCCATAAGATTCACAAGCGATTCTGCCGACGGACCATACGCAACCGCTCCGAGTATATGCTGTTTGGCTTTGTGAAGGAGAATAGAGACTCGAAGAAAATCGGGTGTTTCCCTCTCTCCGTAGAGAGCCCATTCTCTTTCCACCACATGAAGTTCATAAGGCTGAAACTTCATCCGTGCTTCCTCTTCGGTCATCCCCACCCTCACTAAAGGGTAACCCAAAAAAGCCACCTCTGGCACAATATGGTAATCAATCCTATCCTTGTGGAGCGAAACTGAAGAAACAAGAGGGGGGACACTATCGAGAAACACATTCTCGGCCACAAGGATTCCTTCTCTTTTGGCAACATGGGCCTGACATCCTGCATGAATCACATCGCCACAGGCAAAAACAGCCTGGGTTTTGGTCTGGTATCTCTCATTTACCCTGATTTTGCCCGTGAGGGGATCCTTCTCTACCTCAAAGGGAAGAGAGGGCTTTCTTTTTTGCATGAAACACAATCTCTGCGCACCCAGTGTGATCTGTTGTCCCCACGTATCAGAGAGTTGTACTTTCCATCCTGTGGTTTCTTTTTTCACCTCAGAAAGGGTATGGGCAGAAAGTATCTTCACCCCCACCTGTTTTAAAAGACGCTCCCCAATACGCCGAAAACGCTCCCCCTCTTTTTCCAAAACCACACCTGCCATCGTCACAAGGGTAACCTCACTCCCCAAAGATCCAAAGAGATACGCCACCTCACAGGCTTCCTTGCCCCCTCCAAAAATCACCACAGAAGCTGGAATCTCATCCCATACTGTCCACATCTTTTCGTTTTCTTCACACTCTTCCCATTGACTCCCCGTCGCAAGAATCACCCTCTCGGCCGTATAAGAGACATCTCCTACAGAAAACTCCAAAGGAGATTTAAAGCGCGCTCTCCCATACACTATCTCAACACCCAAGCGAACAAGATCCTTTGTGACTTCTTTTCTCCAGAGCTCTTGATATTCCGCCAATCGACGCTTGAGATTTTGATACAAGAGAGTCCCTGTCATCTCTTGGGAAAGAGATCGACGATGTTCCATCAAAAAACGAAGAGCAAGCATCCCCTGCCGTAAGGTCTTCCCACCCAAAGACTCTTGATTGGGAATAACGAGAAGAGGAGATTGGTGAAGTTCAGCAAGCTTTTTTGCCGCTTCTATTCCCGCTATCCCTCCACCAATAACCGCCACGGACACTTGTCTCGGCTTCATCTTTTGCCCCTTCACAAAGGCAATCAACTTTTACCATTCAGATTGGCGTACACTTGAAGATTCTGGATAAACTCCTCATTGGTGGTTGCTTTTCGCAAGGCTGCTGAAAGCTTTTCTATCACATCCTCGTTTGACATACCTGCAAAAGCCCGGCGAAGCATGTGTACCCTCTCAAGGGTTATAGGATCCAAAAGAAGTTCCTCCCGACGTGTCCCAGAGAGTTTGAGATCAATGGCAGGAAAGATGCGCACATTCGCTAGATTTCTATCAAGATGAATCTCCATATTTCCCGTACCCTTAAACTCCTCATAAATCACCTCATCCATCTTGCTTCCAGTATCAATAAGCGCTGTAGCAAGAATAGTGAGACTCCCCCCTTCCTCGATATTTCTTGCTGCCCCAAAAAACTTTTTCGGTTTGTAAAGGGTATTGGCATCAATACCCCCAGAGAGGATCTTCCCACTTGCTGGTTCTACCTGGTTATATGCTCTCGCAAGACGAGTAATAGAATCCAACAAAATGACCACATCATGCCCAGATTCTACCAACCGTTTGGCTTTTTCCAACACCATGTTAGCCACCTGAATATGTTTTTGGGGTGGCTCATCAAAAGTAGAACTGATAACCTCTGCTTTCACCGAACGCTGCATCTCTGTCACCTCTTCAGGACGCTCGTCCACAAGAAAGATGATGAGCGTTACCTCTGGGTGATTTTGTGTGATACTGTTGGCAATTTTCTGAAGAAGGGAGGTTTTTCCTGCTTTTGGAGGAGAGACAATAAGCCCTCTTTGCCCCTTCCCAATAGGGGTAAAAAGATCCATGATCCGCATAGCAATCTCATTTGGTGTCGTTTCAAGCCGCAAGCGCTCATTGGGGAAAAGCGGAGTGAGATTATCAAAGAGAGGACGACGCTTGGCTTCCTCCGGGGAGAGATCATTTACCTTCTCAATCCGCATCAATGCAAAGAACTTCTCTTCCTCCGGTTTCTTGGGAGGACGAATATGGCCTTCAATAGTATCTCCATTGCGTAAACGGAAATTATGAAGCTGATGCCCAGAGACATAAATATCATCTGAACTCGCATAATAGGAATACCTCGGTGAACGAAGAAAACCAAAAGTATTGTCTCGCTCTTTTTCAATGATCTGAAGTGTTCCCCCACCATAAATAATGCCATTTTTATCCGCATGCTTACGAAGAATCTGATAAATCAATTCTTGCGTATGCATATCCTCATAGTTTTCAATTTCCATGTATTCCGCAACCTTGACAAGTTCTGTGATGGAGAGTTGCTTCAGTTTATTGAGAAAGATAATAGACCTATCCTCCGTAAAAATCTGCTTGAGCACATCCTCAAGATTATTCGACGGAACATATTTGGCAAACAGAAGATGCTTATAACTTGGTTTTTGTCCCTCAGAAACAGCCGACCCTTGGTCTTGACCTCCGCCTTCCTCTAGGGTTTGAGAATCTTTCGCCTCCTCAACAAACATCTCTGACGTCTGTTGGGAAACATTGTCTTCAGCATTGACTTTTAACACGATTTTTTTTCTTGGCATACTCACTCCTTGTGTTTCCTCATCTTATGGTATATGAATTGTATTAGGAGAAAAGAAGTCTCTCTGAATATCATCCTCCCACACCATGTTCACAGGGGATCCCCTATGAATGACACACACCTCATACTCTTGAAAAATACTGAAAATACGACACTCCCTACCCTACCGAAAAACGGTATCTCCCCGCCTTTGAGATTTTATATGGAAATTTTTTGTTTCTTAGAAAAGAGATCCTGCCTTTTGGACAAACACTTTTTTCTTCTGTGTTATCTTACCGAAAAGAGAAAAAAAAGTCAATTTTTTTCAGGCAAGAAGAAAAAATTTTTTCCTTTTCTTTGTATCAGAGGGTATCTATCATGCCGTTTTTCAGTTCCTCTAAAATTCTTTGAAGCGAGGTACGTTTCACGAGGGTATCATCAAGGCGTGCCATCCTCCCTCGAATACCCTTATTGAGTACCACCTTGATATTATACTCCGCCTCTGGATAGAGCAGTCCTACTTTGTTGGCCATATTTTTTGCTTCATAAAAATACAAAAGTGCCTTGGCTTCATACTCCTGAGCCATTTTCGGATTTTGCCTAGCTGCTGTAAAAT
This sequence comes from Brevinematales bacterium, assembly GCA_026417555.1. Lineage (GTDB taxonomy): Bacteria > Spirochaetota > Brevinematia > Brevinematales > Thermospiraceae > Thermospira. Next base: position 11,050 of record JAOADA010000010.1, on the reverse strand, counting down.
ACACTACCCCAAGATTATTATAGGCTCTCGCAAGCTGTGTAAACACCTCTCGGTGTCTTATAGAATCTGGATTGATATACTTGATCCTTCGAGCGATATCTTTGAAATAATCAATCGCTTTGAGATAATTGACCTCTGCTAGGTCTCCTATCCCCATTTTTTGGTAGACGTTTCCAATTGCATAGGAATAGTAAGGATTGAGGGGGTCAGTGGTATAGATCTCTGTGAGGACCTTGAGGGCTTCTTCATAATTCCCATACTTGTAGTAAAGCCATGAGAGATTATAAAAAAGTTTTGGATCAGGGGAGAGTTTATCCACTTGTCCCATCTGATAGAGTTGGTACGCCACCTGATAATACCCCAACGAACGGAAAAGCGCTGCCTCTTCGTCCTTAAAGGCAAGATCGTTATAAAAATACAGATGTCCAAGATTGACATATGGTTTATAATACGTTGGGGATATCCGCTGGGCTATTTCGAAGAGAGAGATGGCAAGACGTTTCGCTTGGGGGCTTTCATCGGTGGTGTAGTAGATCTCCCCCATCAGGTTATAAGCCTTGGCATTCGATGGGTTGAGCCCTACTGCATTCGAAAGAGCCCAAATGGCACGGACAAAATCCATATTGATCGTCTGAAGCCTCCCGTACTGGTAGAGGGTTTCATCATAGACAGGCTTTTGATTGGAGAATTTGGCCATAGACTCATCAAGAACATATGCCCCATCACTCTCCCGGATCTTGATCTTGATGAGGGGAACGAGTTTCTCTAGAACCTTTCGTGCTTCTGAGAGACGACGTTTGTCAATATAGTAACTTGCAAGACGTGTCAGAATAGGAAAGTTAATCGCTCTCTTGTTAAGTTTTTCGATGATCTGGTAGCGTCCATCGATGAGTGTCTCGTTGGTAATACGCACAGCAATATCAAGAAGACGAAAATGCGCTCCTATATCCTTGCTCTTTTTCATCAGGTAGGTTTCATAGAGATCGTTTGCTTTTTTGAATTTCTCAAAACGGTCCACCGTATCAGAAGTACGCTCAGCCCATTCCACATACGTCTGTCCCAAAGCATCCACCACCGTAAAATCACGGGGAGTTCGTTTGTACAACCGTGTATAAAGGGCTATAGCTTCTTCATATCGTGGTGGATAGAGTTGCTTGTTAAATTCGGCATAGTTCATAATGGTGGTTCGATCAAGAGGTTTACGCTGAAGAGCTGCCTCGTATTTCTCCCGAGCCAATTCCCACTGCCCCATCTCAGTATATTTTTTCGCAAAGATGTTGTGCCACTTGATATTAAATCCCCCAATCTCCTTTCCTCTCTGAAACTTCTTTTCAGCATAGACATAGTCTTTTTTCTCAATAGCGGCAAGGCCTTTCTCATACTCACGAGCAGCAAGCCAAGGCTGAATCACCCCCACCCACATCAAAGCTGAAATACTCACCGAAATAAGCAAAAGAAGAAGACTAATTCCCCCTACCTTTCCCAATTGTTTGTTGAGTTGCTCTGCCTTAACAGCCTCTTCGGTATAGATAACCCGTCTTGTAGGTGTGGCAAACGACGGTGGGGTTCTGGGTTCCACCCGTATATTCTGCAAATATCGTCTATCAAAATCTTCCAAAGAGGTGTCTGGCTCATTGAGAAGAAGTTTGAGAATAAGCTCCTTGAGAAGTTCCTCGGAAAGGCTAGCTCTTACAATGGCTTCGCGAATTCTCTGACGTACCTCAGGTTTGCGGATACGGTTAATTCTTTCTCGAATTTTTACTGCCTTCTCTGGATCAAGGAGAAGCTCTTGGGAGGAACTTTCTCCCATGGATTTTTCAGAAACCTGCCCTGGAGAGGAAATTTCTGCAGACTCAAAATCAAAAGAAGGTGCCTGCCATGCCTTTGGCTCACGAGAAGAAGACGTCTGTTCAAAAACAGCAGCCTCTGGCTCTGAAACCTCTTCTTCTGGTAATAAAACCCCAGATTCACCCCACTCTCCTCCACCCTCTCTTGGTGGAAGAGTTTGATCCATCTCTGAAGAGAATGGTTCTGGTTCTCCAAAGCCTTCAAGGGCAATCTCTTCAGAAGATGGCCCAAGGGGTGTTTCGTCAAATGATGGAAAGGTATAGGGTTCTGCGGCAGGTTCTGGGGAAAGAGTTTCCTCTCCCCCTTCAAAACCCTCCAATGATGGCATCTCAAGTTCTGCCGAAGAAGGTTCCAGACCAAAGGAGGTATCCTCTGAAAAAGCCTCCTCAAGGGATGAAAGCGATGGTTTTCTTTTCTCTTCTTCAGGCAGGGGAAGAGTTACCTCTGGCGCTTCTGTCACCTGATCAGAAATCCCCAACGAGGAAAAGAGGTCCTCTATTCCTCCCTGTGAGGAAGGAGTACTTTCGGGCTCTACTTTCATTTGCCCCAAAAGATCAGCCAAACTCTGATCTTCCTCCCCCTCTGGGAGAGAAAGCTTCAGCTCCTCTCTTGGAGAGAAGGGTTCTTTTTCTTCTATCTCTTCCTCAAACGGAGAAACACTCTCTTCTGGAGAAGGTTCTTCTTCGATAGTACTCGCAATATCCCGAAGAGAACTAAAGCGTGTTTCTAATTCTTCCAGTGAGGGAGGAGGACCATCAAGAGCAGAGAGTTCTTTCAAAAGTTCTTCGGAGAGGGAAATAGAGGCACCCATCCCCAAAGAACTATCTCCTCTCCCAGATTCCTCCTTACGAGAAACTCCCTCTCCCAAACCCGCTGCCCCTTCCGATTGAAGGAGCCTTTCCACATTCGCCATGGCCTCAGGATGTACTTCGGAAAGCGTGGAAGGAATATCATCAAGGGTATCGAGACCAGCCTCTATCTGTTGCGGAGAAAAATGCTCTTCTTTGCCCAAAAACTTTTCGATACTGTCAAATTTACCCATGGCTTCTTCTTACCTACCCTTCAAGGTACACCTTTTTTGTATATATCGGCATTTCTTGAGGCTTGCCTTACTTTTTCCAGGAAAAACCCGCAATTTCCCCGCTCTCATCACAAGGCAAACCCATCTCGACATATCACAAGGGCAAAAACCTCTCTAGCACCATAGTGTTTCATTATCCTGGCTACCTCTTCAAGAGTACTTCCGGTGGTATAGATGTCATCAACTACAAGAACCCTCTTTCCCCTTATTTTCTCTGGGTAACGAACCCAAAACTGCTGCTGGATATACTGTCGCCGGGCATCCCTATCAAGCACTTTTTGGGGAGTTCTTCCGCCTTTTCTCGCAAGAATATCCTCCTGCAATTGGGGAAAAAACCTCCTCCAGAACATGCTCACAGGAGAAAACCCCCTCTTCCAGTTTGTCATCCAGGAAGAAGGAAGCGGTATAATCACCTCCACCTCAGGAAGCCGTGAAACCCATTCGGATTTTCGGTTTTCAGTGAGGGTGCAGAGATCATCCAGGGCTGTTTTCTTCCCCTCAAACTTAAATTGCTGATAGAGATATTTCACCACCCCTTCATAGTAAAAAAGCGCAAAACTTTTGTCAAGAGCCACCTCCCCCAAAGAAAATCGCCAGAAACAATCATAACACAACCCTTCTTGGGAAGAAAGTTGTAGCCTTTGATCACAATGCGTACAACGCTTCTCCCAGGACGCCACCCCCTTCACCTTTGTGAGTTCCTCATCACACACCAGCTTGCCATCATGGTGTCCCAGCACTCGCCCACACACAAAACATTGGGTTTTCCAAAGAGACATGTTACTCCACCGTAACGGATTTGGCAAGATTGCGTGGCTTGTCCACATCTAATCCCCTGAGCCTTGCAATCTCATAGGCTAACAACTGAAGGGGGATCACTGTCAACAGGGGAGAGAATTCCTCAATGGTTGGCGGCACATAGAGCACCTCATCCACATAGGGAAGCACATGCTCATCCTTTTCTGTCAGGACAGCGATCACTTTTCCATGACGCGCCTTGACTTCATGAATATTACTTACAATTTTTTCATAGAGAGCATCTCGTGGAGCAATAAACACCACAGGCATAAATTCATCAATAAGAGCAATCGGCCCGTGTTTCATCTCTGCGGCGGGGTAGCCCTCAGCATGGATATACGAAATCTCTTTGAGTTTCAAAGCCCCCTCGAGTGCTACAGGATAATTAAACCCCCTGCCAAGGTAGAGAAAATTCCTTGCCTCACTATATTTTTTTGCCATCTCTTGTATCACAGGTTTTTGGGAAAGGATCTGTTTCATTTTTTCAGGAATAGTGAGGAGCTCTTTCAAAAGCCGTTGTCCTTCATAAAGGCTCATGTTTTTAATACGACCGAGATAAATCGCAAAAAGAATCAAACTCACCACCTGGTTTGTAAAGGCTTTGGTTGAAGCCACACCAATCTCAGGACCTGCATGAAGATAAATCCCCCCATCACTTTCTCTCGCAATCGTACTTCCCACAACATTCGTTATGCCTAATACCTTTACTCCTTTTCTCTTGGCCTCTCTGAGAGCCTCAAGGGTATCTGCGGTCTCTCCTGATTGACTGATCACAAGGACAAGGTCATTTTTCTTGAGGATAGGATTGCGATACCGAAACTCAGAGGCATAATCTACCTCAACAGGAACCTCACCAAAACGCTCTATGAGGTATTTCCCAATAAGGGCTGCATGCCAGCTTGTCCCACATGCTGTAATCACAATCCGATGAATATCTCGAAGCTCATCATCTGTCATATTAAGTCCCCCGAACTTGACCATACCATTCTCTTCGTGCACACGCCCACGAAGTGCATTTAAGAGAGCTTCTGGTTGTTCGAAAATTTCCTTTTCCATATAGGTCTCAAAACTTCCTAGTTCAATAGCACTTAGATCCCATTCGACGTGAAATATCTCTTTGTCAATTCGTTGATAGTCAAGATCATAGGCTTTATAGTTTTGACTTTTGAGAACGACCAATTCCTTATCTTCAAGATAAATCACATTTCTCGTATAGGGAAGAAGGGCGTTGACATCGGAAGCCACAAACATTTCGTTTTCTCCTATCCCGATAACAAGAGGACTTCCATTTCTTGCTGCCACAATCTTATATGGCTCATCCGAACATATAACTGCAATTCCATACGTCCCTTCAACTACCTTCAGGGCCTCCATTACTGCCGATTGGAGATTGCGATTTCCCTCTCGCTTGTAAAAATCCTCGATGAGATGAACCAAAACCTCGGTATCTGTCTCTGAAGTAAAGGTATAGCCATGCTGGAGAAGATACTGTTTGAGACTCATATAGTTTTCTATAATCCCATTGTGAACAAGGGCAATCCTTCCTGAAACACTCACATGGGGATGAGCGTTCTCTCGAGTCACTCCTCCATGGGTAGCCCACCGTGTATGACCAATCCCAAGCGCAAAACTCTGGTTATGAAAACGGCGAAACACCGCATTGCGAAGATTTACTATTTTGCCTACCTGCTTTTCTATAGCAAGGGCACCATTCTGTTCCATCAAGGCTACCCCTGCAGAATCATATCCTCGATACTCTAACCGGCTTAAACCATCAAGAAGGATCTCCTTTGCATCTCGTGTTCCAATATAACCAACAATACCACACATCGTGTGCCTCCTTATACTCCAGGTGTTCGATACAGTGTCCCTACAAAGGCCAAAGCCAAAGCATCTGCCACATCATCTGTCCCTGCTATATCAGAGATACCCAACACATACTGAAGAGCTCGCTTGATCTGTGTTTTTGTAGCACGTCCATTGCCACAAATGATTTTCTTTAATTGCGACGGAGAAACCTCTCGAAAACCAAGCCCTCGTTGAGCAGCCAAAAGCATCACCACTCCCCTCACCGCACTCACAACCATGGCTGTCGTCACATTTCTCGAAAAAATGAGATCCTCCATCACCAAAAGATCCGGGGTATAACGCTCTATCAACACCCCTACATCTTCATAAAGGGTTTTTAACCTCTCTTGAACAGGTTTTTCCTTGTCAGTAGTGACCAGCCCATATCCACATACCTTCGCTTGAGAAGGACCTCCCTCAACAACTCCATACCCAAGACGTTCCAGACCGGGATCAATCCCTATCACCCTCATTCTCGTTCTCCAAGAAAAAGATAGGCAATCACTTTTTCCGCAACGAGATGTTTTGGCAAACGGGCAAGGCGCCATTCTTCTCCCGATGCCGTATAGATGGTTACCTCATTCTCATCAGAGCCCATGGGATGAAAATCTGGCGATACCATATTGAGAACAATCGCATCCAACCCTTTCTTGACCATCTTCTCCTTGGCATAAGCCTCACCACCTTTCATCTCAAGAGAAAAACCAATAAGCCTCTTGGTAGGATAATTCTGATGAAGTGTGGCAAGAATATCCGGGTTCGCAACCAAATCGAGAGAGAGGGTACCAGATCTTTTGATTTTTTCCTCTGATAGGCGTGAGACACGAAAATCCGCTGGTGCCGCTGCCATAAGAAGCACATCATATCTTGCCATGACCTGCTGAAGTGTCAGAAGCATATCCTCCGTCGTTCGTACCTGCTGAGAGGGAATATACGCTGGTAATGGCATATCCGTTTTCCCTGCCACAAGAAGAACCTCCGCGCCCAAAGCATACAACCGCTTGGCCAAGGCTATCCCCATTTTGCCCGACGAGAAATTTGAGAGATAACGCACAGGATCCACAGGTTCTATGGTCGCCCCTGTCGTTACCACCACACGCAACCCCTCAAGCGGTTTCAGGGGATCCCTATCCACCACCCCAAGAATCACCTCCTCATCAGGAAGTCTCCCTCTCCCCTTATAACCACAGGCAAGTTCTCCCACCTCTGGTTCGTATACCTCACAGCCTACAGACCGAAGAATTTCTATATTCCGCCTCGTAAGAGGATTTTCATACATTTTTACGTTCATCGCGGGAAAAATAACCTTGCGTTTATCACAGGCAAGAAAAGTGGCTGTCAGAAGGTTATCTGCCAACCCTCCAGCAAACTTGGCCACGGTATTGGCCGTCGCTGGAGCTACGACCATCACATCACACCAATCTCCTAGCTCAATATGGGCAAGGGGACGACGAACATCAAAATCCTTCACCCAAACAGGCTTCTTTGAGAGGGTTTGCAAGAGAAAAGGGGACACTATCTGGGTAGCTGCTTGTGTCATCACTACCTCAACCTCATGTCCTCTTTGGACAAGCCGACGAATAACCTGCGGGATCTTGTACGCCGCAATACCACCGCTGATACCAAATACTATTCTCATACCACTTATTCAAACAAGCGTGTTCTACTCCGTTTCTTCCAGTGGAGAAGAAGGTACTGCTTGTTATTCTTCACAAGAATGGAGTACAGCTCTCCATCTGGCGCTACATAAAAACCAAAATTCCCATAATAGTCACTCAACACAGGAGCATATTGATAACTATGCTGATCCTTGAACATATCATAGAAATGAAAACGCACCACCTTGTACTTTTCATCATAGCCATACAACACAATAGTATCATCCCACGTAACCCCGAGGATATCCTCAAGCCTATTTTTCTCATCAAGTAACTGCCGACTCACCGTATTTTTCAGAATACTATACATCTCGAGAATATTTCGATAGGCCACCAACTGATTTCCCTTCTCGGGATGATTCTTGAAAAGATAATTCCCTGTAAAAAAGAGAAGCCTTTCATCATTTCTGAGGTTGGCAATCCCATAGAGCTCACTCTGGTAGGTTTCTCCATCAATCTCATGCTTCTTGGAAAGGTACTGAGAATCAAACTCAAAATTTAACTCCCCCGAAGAGGAATACCGTCTCACCTTCCAAAAGAGTTCCCCATTCCTTTCCTCACGAAAATAGACATACAGATTGCCGAAAAGGTCAAGGTCAATATAATCCGGTGCTGGCATAGGTGGAGTATTTATCCCTCCTATTCCAATAGCAAACAAGAACCTCCCATTATACCCAAATTTGTAAATGGCATACTGATGCAAATCATTCGTACTCTCTGCCTCTTTCCAGGTTCTGTTCGTTTCAGGAAGGGAAACCAAGGCATATATATCCCCATACTTGTTGACAGCCACCTGAAATACCGTATCAAATGAATACCCCTCCCCCACATTGGAAATCTCCATCTGGGGGATGGCTCGTCCAAATTGACCCAAGGAGAATACCACAATCATCCGACGATATTTGTCCGCAATATACACCTTTTTGCCAAGGATCTGGATACTGGTAGGAACATCCAAAGAATCTTTAATCTCCACATCATCCACTATCCCGGCATTGGTAAGAAGATCATAGTTTGACCCTACCTGTCCACTCTCATTACCCAAGGGGGCCACAAGAAATACCTCTTTGCCCATCACGGCAGGTCGACGTCCACATCCCATGAAGAAAACAAGAAAGATTCCCCCGAGAAGAAAAAAGACCAACCTAACATATTTTTGCATAGTATGCCTCACTCAATTTTCGAAGAATATCTATACCCCTCTTTAGGGCCTCATCCCCCGTGGCAAACGAGATACGAAAATGGGTATCCCTCTCAGAAAATACATGGCCAGGAATAATAAGTACCTTATGCGCTATCGCCATCTCCACAAACTCTGAAGCTTTTCCATACTTGAGCCCAGGGAACATATAAAACGCCCCTCCAGGCTTGACAATATCAAAGACATCCTGTAATCCCTCATAAACCATATCCCTCTTCCTCCGATATGCCTCCACGTAAGGAGAAATATCAAGCCCTATGGCCTTGACAGCAGCATACTGAAATGGAGCCGGAGCACACACAAAAGAATACTGCTGAAGCTTGATCATAGTCGCTATCAGATCTGCTGGCCCTATAGCATACCCAAGACGCCATCCCGTCATGGCATAGGTTTTGGAAAATCCCCCCAGCAAAAGCACTTTGTCATACCACCCCACAGGACTTGTAAACCCTCCATCGTATACAAAACCATCGTAAATCTCATCAGAAATCAGAAGCACATCATGTTTTTTGGCCACCTCAACAAGGGCACGCACATCCTCAGCGGAATACACATACCCCGTGGGATTAGCAGGAGAATTCAAGATAATCGCCTTGGTACGAGGACCCACAACCTTCTCCACCTCAGCAACAGGAATACGAAAATTCGGATAGGTAGAAAGAATCACTGCTTTCCCATCAAGAAGATGAACAAGGTGCTTGTACATCACAAAATAAGGATCAAAAATAATCACCTCATCCCCGGGATCAAGCAGAGACAAGAGAGCCAGCATTAATCCCCCAGAAACCCCTGACGTAATCATCACCTGTGACATCTCGTACCTTTTCCCACGGGTTCGTTGAATCTCTGCCAAAATGGCTCCACGAAGCTCCTCAATCCCCTGCGTCACCGTATAACGGTTAAATCCCTTACGGATAGCCTCAATTGCTGCCTCTTTTGCCTCATCCAAAACATCAAAGTCTGGCTGTCCTATACTCAAGTTAACAGGATCTTCAATCTTTGCGGCCAGTTCAAAAACCTTTCGAATCCCTGAAGAATCAAGTCGTTTTGAACGCTGAGAAATCATGAGACTCTCTCCTCACATGCCTTTTTTATCTTCTCCGTCCAATAAGCTATCTTTTCATACTTTAGGTAAAAACTTCGTCTATTCACAATCCAGCGAGCAGTAGAATCAAATATACGTTCGACAACATGAAGCCCATTTTCTCTCAAGGTTGCCCCTGTCGATACGATATCAACAATACAGTCAGAAAGCCCTGTCACGGCTGCCAGTTCTACAGAGCCATAGAGTTTCAAAATCTCAGTTTGAAGCGAAAGCCCATCAAAGAAACGCCTCGCCACATTAGGGTATTTTGTTGCCACACGAAGAAACCCTCGCCCAAAGAGATCGTGACGAGAAAGGGTATTGACAGTAGCTACAGCCATAGTACACCCTCCAAACCCGAGATCAACAAGTTCGAGGACATCCGCCCCATGTTCCATGAGATCATCTTTCCCACAAATTCCAACGTCAGCCGTTCCCATCTCCACATAGGTGGGCACGTCCCATGCCCGAACAAGAAGAATACCTACCCCCTCTCCTACCTCAAAAATGAGCCGTCTTGAATCTCGCTCCACCGGTCGTTGGATCATTCCCGTGGCAAGAAGAACCTTTTCTGCATCCTCTCCGAGACGTCCTTTGGGGAGGGCAATGGTGATCACCTTTTTCTCCTTGTATAATACATTTTATCCCTGTAGAAATATTATAGGAAAAAACGTATTTTTTTTCAATAAAATAACGAAGCCCTTCCGTCATACTTTGTCCTATAACTCAGAAAACTCCCTCTTTTAAGACTTTTCCCTGGGCTTTTTTCTTTTCCAAAAGGACAAAGAAAGAAAAAAGGCCTGTTTTTAACAGGCCTTTTTCATCCTCGACTTCAAGACTGAAGAAACTTATCTGCCTTCCCTGCATGAAGACAACTCATACATACCTTCATCCGAACTGTCTTGCCATCTACCGAAACCTTCATTTCCTTAAGGTTAGGCTCCCAGCGGGTTCGCGTCTTTTTATGCGAATGGGAGATATTGTTGCCATAGACAGGACCCTTGCCACAAATATCACACCGACGTGCCATGGTTCTCCTCCATATTCTTTGAAGTGAAGTATATTATAACGGGAAAAACAAAAAAAAGCAAGTATTTTTCAAAAAGTTTACTTTTCTGAAAATATCCCAAAAAACACACGCCATCGTGGCTCCCTGATTTCTTCTTTCGGAGGCTGTATGCTCTTGTTTTTCAAAAGAGGTGGTGGAAGTGGAAGAACAGGAAAAAGACCAGAGGGGGGGATAAAAAAGGGGGTACACGAACATCGTCGCCTTTCCAGACATAAGTGAAATACACAAAAGTCCCACCAAAAATAAAAAAAGCTCTCGACACCTACTTTCCCCCTTGCGGAGTATCATCGGCGACGGAGGGCTTAACTTCCGGGTTCGGAATGGGACCGGGTGTACCCCCTCCGCTATGGTCGAGAGCAAAAAAAAACAACGATAAGACAGGAGACTGAAAGGTAAAAGGTCAAGGCTTATGGCCGATTAGTACTACTCGGCTCAACGCATTACTGCGCTTACACCTGTAGCC